>JAQBUJ010000419.1 GCA_027623845.1 Pseudomonadota bacterium | reverse complement strand
AAGACCGCGCATTCCTCGCCCAGATGATCGTCATCGTGGGTCGAATCGAAACCGGTCACGCTTGGTTTCCGGCGGCGCGTTTCGTTGCTGTTTGTCTGCGGGCCATTGCCGACTCCAAGGATTGTCGCGGCGGCGTTACTGAAGTTCTTTGACGACGCGGTTCATGACCGCGCGTTCGGCCGCAGTATAGCCGGAACCGGGCTTCGGCGCACCGGATTTCACCGGTGGGCTGACAAGACGTTCAAGAACCAAGCCCTTGGCGACATCTTGCGCCTCTGCGTTCAGCGCGCCAAGCCCGGGGCGCAGATGCGCCGGCATCAGCCGCACCAGGAGATCGGCGCCAGTGCGGGCCATTGGCAAGGATTTCGCCTCGCTCAGCCAGTTCGGGTAGCGCTGCTCGTCGAGCGCCCACTGAATGATCAGGAACGACAGTGAGACCAGGACCGCGCCACGGGCCAGCCCGAACAAAAAGCCAAGCGACCGGTCGATCGCGCCCATTCCTTCGAAATGCAGGGCTTTCGCTAGGTAATGCGCCGCCAATGACAGCGCGATGACGGCGATCAGGCCAATGGCCAGCCCGGCGGCCCATGGCACCAAGGCGGGGTCCGGAATCAGCCCGGCCAGGCTTGGCGCCAGCAAGGGAAAACCATAAATTCCCGAAAAGAACGCCGCCACCCAGGCGCCGATCGACAAGGCTTCGCGGATGAAGCCACGAAAGAACGCCAAGAATCCGGATATAAACACCACCGCCAAGACCACGAGATCGGTCAGATTGATCGGCAGTTCACTCATCGCCAGCCACTCCGCACGCGCTGTTAACTCCTCATCCGGGCTTAGCCGGCCTTGCGGCCAACGGCAGTTTCATCCTGGAACATGGTGACGAGATCCTGAAGATTCGAGATCTCATCAATCCGCATCGCGGTGACCGCGCGCGGCTTACCTTTAGCGCTGCCCGCCGAGGGGATCAACGCGCGTGTGAAGCCGAGCTTGGCGGCCTCCTTGAGCCGCCCGTCGGTATGGCTCACCGCGCGGACCTCCGCCGACAGCCCGATCTCTCCAAATATGACGCATTCGGCCGGCGCGGGGATGCCTGACAGCGATGAAAGCAAGGCCGCCGCGACCGCTAAATCAGCAGCCGGTTCGGAAATTTTCAGACCGCCGGCGACATTGAGATAGACATCGCTGCCGGTGAAGGTGACGCCGCAGCGCGCCTCCAATACCGCCATGACCATCGCCAACCGGCCGGAATCCCAGCCGATAACCGCGCGTCGAGGCGTTCCGAAGGGAGAGGGGGCGACCAGCGCCTGTATCTCGACGAGCAGCGGCCGGGTGCCTTCCATGCCGCCAAAAACACTGGCGCCGGAAACATCGTCGCGTCGCTCTCCCAGAAACAGCGCCGAGGGGTTGGTGACCTCGGCCAGGCCGCGCTCGGTCATCTCGAAGACGCCGATCTCGTCGGTCGGCCCGAAGCGGTTTTTAACAGACCGCAGGATGCGGAATTGGTGCCCCCGTTCACCTTCGAAATACAGCACCGTGTCGACCATATGCTCAAGCACCCGAGGTCCCGCGATCGTGCCTTCCTTGGTTACGTGACCGACCAGCAGGACCGCCATGCCGCGTTTCTTGGCGACCCGGATCAGTTCCTGCGCCGAGGCGCGCACCTGGGAGACGGTTCCGGGCGAGGAGTCGAGGGCGTCGATATACATCGTCTGAATCGAATCGATCACCAGCACCTTGGGGGAATCGGGACCATCGATGCTGGCCAGGATGTCGCGGACATTGGTCGCCGTCGCCAGTTTCACCGGCGCGCTCTCGATCCCAAGACGGATCGCCCGCATGCGCACCTGATCGAGGGCTTCCTCGCCGGAGACATAGGCGCAATCCGCCGCCTCCGCCAGCTTGGCCACCACCTGCAGCAGCAGGGTCGATTTGCCGATGCCGGGATCGCCGCCGATCAGCACCGCCGAGCCCGGCACCAATCCGCCGCCCAGCACGCGATCGAATTCCCCGATCCCGGTGGCGTTTCGCGGCGCCCAGTCGAGCGCGCCGGAAAGCGGAACAAAGGGAACTGACTTACCTTTCGAGCCGCCGCGCGATCCTGGCGGCGCCGCCTCGGCGACTTCCTCGATGACGGAGTTCCAAGCCTCGCAGGCGTCGCACCGACCGCTCCAGCGGGGATGGATAGCGCCGCATTCCTGACAGACATACCGGCGTGCGGATTTCGCCATGTCAACCGAACTCCCTCGTCGCCAGGTTAATGCCGCCGGGTGGCGAACGCGATCGGACCTTCGACCCGGCCATGCACGAACTGATCGACATATTCATCGCCAGAGGCATCGACGGTCCCGGCGGGACCCACCCAGATGATCCGGCCATCATAAAGCATGGCGATCCGATCGCCGATGCGCTTGGCGCTGGTCATGTCGTGGGTAATGGTCAAAGCGGTTCCACCGAGCTCGCGCACGCATTTGAGGATCAGCTGGTCGATCACGTCGCCCATGATCGGGTCGAGGCCCGTGGTGGGCTCATCAAACAACAGAATATCCGGCTCGGTTGCTATGGTTCGCGCCAAGGCGACGCGCTTGCGCATGCCGCCGGAAAGCTCGGCTGGATACATCGCGGCGACGTCTGCGCCGAGACCGACTTGGGCAAGTTTTTCCATTGCCGTTCGTTTGGCCTCGGCCATCGGGCGGCCTTTGGCGCTGACCAATCCGAAGGCGACATTGTCCAAAACCGGCACCGAATCGAACAGCGCGCCATTTTGGAATAACAACCCGAACCGTCCCATCACTGCCTCGCGCTGGCGCGGCGGCAGGCCGGTGATCAGCTTGCCATCCAGCTCGATGGTTCCGGCATCCGGCTCCATCAGGCCAATCAGACATTTGATCAGCACCGACTTGCCGGTCCCCGAGCCGCCGATCACCACGACCGATTCACCGGCTGCGATATCCAGGTCAAGCCCGCGCAGCACCTGGTTCGCGCCAAACGCCTTGCAGAGCCCGCGGATCCGTATTTTTGGAAGATCGGTCATTGTGAGAAGAAAAGCGTAGTGATCCCGTAATTCGAGATCAAAATCAGGATCGACGCCGAGACCACGGCATTGGTGGTCGCCGCGCCGACGCCTTGGGCGCCGCGGCCCGATCGATAGCCGTGATAGCAGCCCATCAAGGCGACCAGAAACCCGAACACGGCCGCCTTCACCAGGCCGGAGATCACATCCATCGGCTCCAAAAATTCAATGGTCCGCTGCAGGTAGGTGGCGGCATTGAAGTCGAGCTTGTAGACCCCGACGATATAGCCGCCGAAAACCCCGACGATATCGCCGACCAGGACCAGGAAGGGCAGGCTGATTACCCCGGCCAGAATGCGCGGCGCCACCAGATATTTGTAAGGATTGGTCGACAAGGTGGTCAGCGCATCGATCTGCTCGGTGACCCGCATCGTGCCGATTTCCGCCGCCATCGAGGCGCCGATCCGACCGGCGACCATCAACCCGGCCAACACCGGCCCAAGCTCTCGGGTGATCGACAGCACAACGACGGTTGCAACCGCTCCCTCGGCGGAAAACCGAGCGAAGCCGGTATAGCTCTGCAGCGCCAGCACCATGCCGGAGAACAAGGTCGTCAGGCCAACCACCGGCAGTGAGTAAAACCCGATCTCAATGATCTGGCGCAGCAAGATGCGAGGATAGAAAGGCGGGCGCACACAGTGGGAGACCGCCGATGCGGTGAACAGGACCAGACGGCCGACCGCGGCGAGAAACTCCAGGAAAGTGCTGCCGATCGCGGCGATGGGATTCATCTGTTTTGGAAGTCCTGCTGTTCCGTTCGGTCTTTGGTTCGATTGCCTATCTTCGACGCCATTCACCCATCCCCGGCATTATTTACATAGTGGCGATGATAGCGGTTTCCGAGGCCGGTTAGAAACTCGTAAGAGATGGTCCCGGCGGCTTGCGCCGCGTCGTTCGGCGTGAATTGCTCCCCAAGGATCTCCACAAAGCCTCCGG
>JAQBUJ010000418.1 GCA_027623845.1 Pseudomonadota bacterium | reverse complement strand
CATCCCCCGCCCGAGCTTACGGTTCACCAGATCAGCCTCGCCAATCAGAAAATCGATCCCGCGCGTAGCGTCGGTCACGCCCTCGATTGCCTGCCAAAACCGACCTGGGTCCCGCCCTGCCCAATAGCCGTGGATATATCCCATCGGGCGACCATCAACCTCGACGATGCAGGCATCTGTCCCCTCGGGAACCGCCGTACCGTTTTCGATTCCCTGCAAGATCGGATCGGTCCAGTCGCTCCGCCACCAGCGCCGAACATGCGGGGCTTCAAGCCAGGACCGCAGTAATGCAAGATCGGTGGCGGTGATTGAACGAAAGCTAAAGTTGGAATCGGACATGGCGGGATTTCGACCGAATTGATTGGCCGGCATTGCGCGCGCCGGCGGTTCACCTTCATGCGGCCAATCGCGCTGTCATGTCCAGAGCGCCCTATAGTCCGGGAGCGAGACCGGGCCGCAAGTCATCGCCCGCCGGAGCGCCCGTCACCCGCCGCCACCCCGCCGTCATCCCGCTGCCACTCGGGCCGGCGTGACGCCGCCAACGACAGCTGGTAAAATCCGAGAATGACTGACCAATCCACTCCGTTGGACGCCCCGCTCGTGCTTGACGACGCGATGACCGCACGCGTGTTCTCCAATGAGACGATGGCGGCATTTCTGCACCTTATTCTACCGTTCATGCAGGGCGGGCAGCGCGTGCTGGCCTATGTGCTGCCGGCATCGGGTCGGTTTGCCCATATGGCGCTGGAGCCTTGGGCATTGCACAATCTGTTCGGCGATGATTTCGATTCGATCCTCGTGGTGATCAGCGACAAGCAGCGCCTCCCCTACAGCGCCGGCATGCATCAGGTCGCTTCCGAGGTGGTTCAGTTCGTCGAGACCGATAATGAACTGATCTTGATGATGGGGCATTATGACTCGCCGCCCTACGAGAACGGCCCCCTCAGAATGCAGATGCAGTCGGCGCCGGAATTATTGCGGGGATTGTGGCGTCATGTCCGGTCCGGGAAACCGCTAAAGCATCTGGCGCTAGCGCAGGCGCTGGAAGAACGGGCCAATGAATTTCTTACCGGCCTTGGGGTCACGCCGGGCGACCCCTTGGTGACGGTTCATATGCGGGAAGCCAGTTATCTCGCGACGCAACGCTATCATGGGTTCCGCAACATGACGCCGGCGAATTACGAACCGGCGATTCAACATCTCCTGGAGCAGAACACGTGGGTGTTTCGGCTCGGCGACGAGAAGTCGAGCCGCCTTCCCATCGATCACCCTCGGTTCATCGACTTGCCCTTTATGGAGGGCTACGAGGATGTCATGGACGTCGTTTTACTGGCCAAGGCCCAGTTTGCGATTTGCTGTTCTTCGGGACCAGAAGGGCCAACCCGCGCCTTCGGAACGCCAATGCTCCTGGTCAACGGCATTTTGGAACAGCAATCCTTTCTCAATGGCGATGATGTAATCCAATTCAAACGCTACATCGATGAGGCAACCGATCGCCCGATTGCTTACGCCGAGCTTCTTGATCGGGGCATCAGCGGTTTCTCACAGGCAAATCAGTTCGAAAACAACCAGATGACCCTGGAGGAAAATACCGCCAGCGAAATACTAGCGGCGGTTCTTGAGATGCAAGCGCGCTTGGATGGAACGTTCGAACCCGATCCAGCAATCGACCAAAGATTTCGTGTGTTGAACGCGGCGTTTTTGGCTCGCTTGGAAACAGCCGATACGCCAACGGAAGGAGGTGGCTCGCATCGAGGGGAGCCGATTGACCGAAGTTTCGGCTTAGCGCTGCCGTGGACCACGATCTGTCATGATTATTGCCGGAACAATCCCTGGTTCCTCGGGATCGACGCGAAATGACGGGGACGCCGCAAAACTTCGATGCGCCGCCAGTGATCGACACGGCGGAAACCCAGACGATTTTCTCACCGGAAAACCTTCAACGCCTGATGGCGTTGGTCGCCCCCCGGTTACAAGCCGGCAAACGCACGATGGTCTATATCCTGCCGGCGTCGTCACGGTTCGCGCATATGGCGCTGGAGCCCTGGGCGCTGCATACCCTCTACGGTGAGACATTCGATGAAATTCTGGTGGTGATTCGCGACCGGCGGCTGCTACCGCACGGCGCTGGGATCCGCCGGCTTGCCGCCACCGTCGTCAGCTTCGTTGAGACGACCAACGACAAGATCGTCAAGCTCGGTCATTTCGACGCCCCGCGTATGGAGAACGGGCCGCTATGTCTGAACCTGCAGTCGCCGCAAATGCTGTTGCAGGACCTGGGACGGCATTTGAAGGCCGGCAATCCGGTACGCCATTTACGGCTGTCAGAGGACTTGGAGCGCGACGCAGACGCATTCCTGGGGGACCTCGGGGTCAGCGCCGATGACAAGATCGTCACCGTCCACATGCGCGAGGGTGGTTACCTAGCGTCGCACCGCTACCACTCTTTTCGGGTGATGACGCCGTCGAACTATGAACCGGCGGTGCGGCATCTTCTTCAGCAAGGCCGTTGGGTGTTTCGGCTTGGAGACCCCCAATCAACGACGCTTGGCATCGACCATCCCCGGTTCATCGATTTACCCTTCCTGAAGGGGCACGAAGACTTCATGGACGTGGTGTTGCTGGCCCGGGCGCATTTCGCGTTGTGTTGCACCTCCGGTCCCGAGGGGCCGGCGCGGGCGCTTGGTACGCCTTTGTTAATGGTCAACGCGATCCTCGACGCAAATTGCGTCCTCAACCCGCGCGACGTGCTTTATCCAAGGCGGTATGTCGACGAGACCACCGGCGAGCCGCTTTCCTATGAGCAGATTTTGTTCGATGGCGCGGTTGATTATTCCCTGGCGAAGGAGTTCGAGCGCGCCCGGATCCATCCCGAGGAAAACACATCGGCGGAAATCCTGAATGCGGTGATCGAAATGGAATCGCGTTTAGACGGAAGTTTCGTCGAAGCCCCGGCGATCGATGGTAAATTTGCTGGAATCAATCAACGTTACGCCGAACACCGTGCGGCGACCCCGCCAACCAACCCAGCGGCGAGCGAGCCGGTCGTCACCGAGGTCGCCTTCTCGCTCCCCTGGAGCACGCTCTCGCACGCCTATTGTCGGGCGCATCCAACTTTCCTCGCGGTCGAGTGATTGCAGGTTACCGAAAAAACACTTGATGCCAGCCGCCTTCGGCCTCAGATCTTAGGCGTTGCGCTTTCTCATTAATCGGCCACGTAAACTGGAGCGACGCCCCATGATCCTCACCGTACCGCGTCGGCGGATCGTCATTGCTCTTTTAGCCTTATTTATCGCAGCCGTTTCACCTGCCTGGTCGGTCTTCGCCTTCTCGTCCGGCTCAACAGGTTCAAGCGGCGGTGACCCGGATCTGCGCAAAGGCGACGCGGCGGTAATCGAGAAACGCTTCGATGACGCCCTGGCCTCCTACCAGCGCGTGATCTCCAAAGATCCCGAAAACGCCGACGCCTGGAGTCAGACCGGCTTCTCGCTACGCAAACTCGGTCGGGTGGAGGAAGCCCTGGACGCCTACCAGCACGCTCTGGAGATCGACCCGTTCCATCTCGGCGCCAACGAATATCTCGGGGAACTTTATCTGCAAACCGATCAGGTGGAAAAAGCCGAGGAGATGGCCGGCATCCTGCGCCGTGCCTGCCCAACCGGCTGCGAGGAGTTGACCGAGCTGACCGATGCGATCGACGCCTATCGCAAGTCCGGCGGTAGCGTGAAGTGGAATAAGTGACGTTCTAGCCGGATCGGCGCTTCGGGCTGTCCCGTCATGGACCTATCCAGCACCTTGATCGGCCTTGCGGCTTCGGCGGCGATATTCGCCTGGGCCAACTGACGCCAACGTCGAGAGCGCGACAAAATTCCCGGCGAGGTAAGCCTTCTACCCCTGACTTTGATCCAAATGGCGGCGATCGTCGCTATCGTGGTGTTGGTCGGCCACTTGATCAGCCTGGCGACCGGCGTGACGTTCCACGGTCGGATGAGTTACTGACCCACAAACC
>JAQBUJ010000417.1 GCA_027623845.1 Pseudomonadota bacterium | reverse complement strand
ACGCGCGCATCGCTCTCACCGGAACGCCGGTGGAAAATCACCTGGGCGATCTGTGGTCGATCTTCGATTTCATCAATCCGGGTCTGCTCGGCAGCGCGAAGGAGTTCGGCCGCTATACCAAGGCGCTAGCTGAGCGGCCCCACAACCCCTACGGCCCGCTGCGAGATCTTGTCCGGCCCTACCTTCTGCGGCGGATGAAGACCGACAAGACCGTCATAGCTGATCTGCCGGACAAAACGGAGGTCAAGGCTTTCTGCCCCCTGAGCCGTAAGCAGGCCGCGCTCTATGCCCAAACGGTCGCAGAACTGTCCGAGGCATTGCAGGACGCCGAAGGGATCCGGCGCAGGGGCATAGTGCTGGCGACGCTGATGCGGCTAAAGCAGATCTGCAATCACCCCTCGCATTGGCTGAACGACAACGAGTGGGCCGAGGCGGACAGCGGCAAGTGGGCCCGCCTGCGCGAGATCACCGGAGTGGTCGCCACCCGCCAGGAGAAGATACTTGTCTTCACCCAGTTCCGCGAAATGACGGCCCCATTGGCGGCGCATCTTGGCAGCATCTTCGGCCGGCCTGGCCTGATCCTGCACGGCGACACCGCGGTAAAGAACCGCAAAGCGTTGGTGCAAACCTTTCAGGAGGACGAAACGGTTCCGTTCTTCGTCCTGTCCTTGAAGGCAGGGGGCTCGGGGCTGAACCTGACCGCCGCATGCCATGTTGTCCATTTCGACCGATGGTGGAACCCAGCAGTAGAGAATCAGGCCACCGACCGCGCGTTTCGGATCGGCCAGAAGAAGAACGTGCTGGTCCACAAATTCGTCTGCCAGGGTACAATCGAGGAGAAAATCGACGGCCTGATCGAAGCGAAGAAGGGCCTGTCCGAGGACGTCCTGGCGGGTGGTGACGAGATCAATCTGACCGAGATGAAGGACGAAGATCTGATACGGATTATGACCCTCGACCTGCATGCGGCCATGGCGGAGTGAGGCGCATGGCTTGGGGGTATCGTGGAAGATGGCCTGATTATGTCTCGGTCGCGGAGCGCCGGAAAACGGCCGAGCGCCAACTGAAGAAACTGCGCAAAAACGGCCAGTCGGTCTCACCTGTCACGATCGAGGGACGCAAGATCGCCAGAACGTTTTGGGGAAAGGCGTGGTGCGACAATTTGGAGGGCTATCGCGACTACGAGAACCGACTGCCCCGCGGTCGGACGTACGTGCGCAATGGGTTGGTCGTCGATCTCCAGATAACGGCATTGGAGATCAAAGCGCTGGTCAGCGGATCTTCGGTCTACAAAGTTGTCGTTACCATAAAGGCACTGGCGCCAAGCCTGTGGCGCTCGATCTGTACGGATTGCGCCGGCGGAATCGATTCCCTGGTTGAACTCCTCCAAGGCAGGTTCTCCAACGGCGTTATGGAGCGGCTTTGCCGACAGGAGAGGGGCTTGTTTCCCAAACCATCGGAAATTCGCTTCTCCTGCACCTGCCCAGATGGCGCATATATGTGCAAGCACGTCGCCGCGGCGCTATACGGCGTCGGCGCCAGGCTGGACGAAAGGCCAGAGCTTCTGTTTCAGCTACGCGCTGTCGACGAAAACGAGCTCGTCGCCGGGCTTGACGAAGGCACGCCGTTCTCAAACCAGCAGCCCGATGTCGAGAAAATTCTGGAGACCGACGATATCTCGGCCTTGTTTGGCCTGGACATCGAGGACGCCGGAAACACGATCTCAGCAAGCGGCACTACCCCAACTGCGCCGGTGTTGGCGGAACGACCCGGGCGGTATCGACCCGACAAAAAGACGGCGGGGCGTAAGACGGTCGGTGCGACCCGCCCAGCCGTCGCGGATGGAAAAGCGCAGAAAGACATTGCACAGCCGCCTGTGGTCTCAGACACAACTTCGTCAAAACGGAATTCTAATTCCCGCACTGTCGGAAAGACCACCAGGGCCAGCAATTCTGGTGATCCGACCAAGCGTGCTCCGTCCCCGGTCGCCGCTAAGCCGAGGGCGGGGTCGAAGGGGGGCAAGGGAACCAAGAAGCGAAAGGCACCAAAGCGCCAGTTTGAACTCACGCCGGACGGCTTCGTAAAGTGGTGGAAATGAGACCGAACAGCTGGCACATCAGTTCCGCGCCGCTACGAGCGGAACGCGAGAAGCCAACCTGCGCCCAATCCGCGCCGATCAACGCGCGCGGCTGGTTGCTGGAATTGCCAAGGCGCGTGGGTGGCTCGACGAGTTGGTCTCGGGAAGCCTCACCGATACGAAACAGATCGCAATGCGTGAAAATTGTAGCGAACGATCCGTCCGTATGACCTTGGGGCTGGCGTTCTTAAGCCCGGCTCTCGTTGAAGCAGCAATCAACGGCCAGCTGCCGAGGGGTTGGGGAAGTTCGAAGTTGGCTGATCAACCGGCCGATTGGAGCAGGCACATTCCCGCACCAGCGGGTATCGTATAAGTACGAACCGCAGTCTCTACGCACCTGTCCCTCCCATTTATCTCATCGGCCGTAGAAACCTTGGAATATTGCGTCGCGACCGGATAGCCTTTCCGGCATGTATAAGATCATCGAAATCTTCGCCGGCCGCGCAGCGCTCCACACAGAAATCCTTGCCCTCCGCCAGCAGGTCGCTGTCCTGAAACGGAAACGGCCCCGGCCACCCCTTCGGATGTCGGATAGGGTTTTCTGGGTCATCTTGTCTTGCCTTTGGCCTGGCTGGCGCCACTCCCTGGTAATCGTCAGGCCCGAGACCGTCCTCGGTTGGCACCGTAAAGGGTTTAGGCTTTTCTGGACATGGAAGTCGCGGCGAGGAAAGTCGGGGCGACCATTGGTGTCGAGGGAGATCCGCGATCTGATCCGCCGGATGTCTCGGGACAACACACTGTGGGGTGCGCCCCGGATCCATGGCGAGCTTTTGAAGCTCGGCTTTTCCATCTCCCAGGCTAGCGTCTCGAAGTACATGGTCCGTCACCCCTCGCCACCATCGCAGTCGTGGCGAACATTCCTCACAAATCACGCCGATTGCCTCGCATCGATCGACTTTTTCGTCGTCCCCACGGCCACGTTCCGCCTCCTGTTCGGGTTCATCGTGCTCCACCACGAGCGCCGCCGGATCGTGCATTTCGACGTCACTGCTCATCCGACCTCGGATTGGATAGCACAGCAGATACGCGAAGCCTTTCCGTGGGACACGGCGCCACGGCACCTGATCCGCGACCGGGACGGCGCATACGGGCAATCGTTCCGCTCGACAGTGATGGCGATGGGCGTCGAAGAGGTTGTCACGGCACCACGAAGCCCGTGGCAAAATCCGTATGTGGAACGCCTGATCGGCAGCGTGAGACGGGAATGCCTGGACCACGTGATCATTCTCAACGAGCGGCATTTGCGGCGCGTTCTCGGCTCATACCTCGACTATTATCACGGTTCGAGGACTCACTTGTCGTTGGGTAAGGACACCCCGGATGGACGACCCGCTCAGCCCGCCGGGTCCGGAACGGTTGTTTCCTTGCCCAAGGTCGGTGGCCTGCATCATCGTTACGAACGTCTCGCGGCCTGACCATCTCCGCTGAGTTTGATCAATTTCTCTCTGTGGCGACGTGAACGCTGCCGGCATCCGCCTGCCCTCGCTGGTACGATCCGGTGGAATAAGCATCGTGATGACCGCGCCCGTCGGCGATTTCAATATCCGCTGGCTCAAAATGATGTCCGTGCCGGAGAACCGAACCGCCGTTGGGAGCCCCGATGGAATAAACAGAAGGGACAACGGATTTCTCAGACAGAATAATCATGCAAAATCAGCAGCTTAAAATGCCGTACCGTTTTCCCGCAGTCAGGAGCTTTGGAGAATAAGGGCCGGAGAGAGAGAAATTCGGGCTCCCGGGAGGGTCACTCGGTCAACAGCTTTGGCGCATGAACCGCGCGGATACAGGCGTTTTTCAAGTCGCTAGGCGGCGACGGAGAATTTACGTCGCAGAGGTACTGACACGTTAAGTCAGCCAGCGCGATGAATGCCCTC
>JAQBUJ010000416.1 GCA_027623845.1 Pseudomonadota bacterium | reverse complement strand
CAGCATGGGATGAAGACTTCCTTCAAAGCGTAATTTGCAACTGAATTTGTTCACCCGATTCCCCTGGCGCGCTTCAGGCCTTGCGAACCCAAACAGCGGTGTCATGGAACACAGCGCCGCCATTTGGCGGGCCCGGATCGGCGCTGACCAGGGCGTTGATGCCGATACCTTCCTCGAACGCCGCGTTCGGCCACACGCTTTCGACGACGATGACATTCGGCTGGACTCCATCGAACAGCTTGGCATGCAAAACCACGCTGCCCTGATCATTACCCAGCCGCACCCGGTCGTCCTCGGCGATGCCGAGTTCGGTGGCTGCGGTGGAATGCAGCATGACAGTGGGCCGGCCTTCACGCTTCTGGCTGGTTGGGGTCTCGGTGAAACTGGTGTTCAGAAAATTACGGGCCGGCGAGGTGATCATCCGGAACGGACGTTCCTCGGTCGCCTCGTCAATGGTTCGGCAATGGTCCGGCAACGCCGGCAGCAGATGGCCCAGCGGCCCCATTGCCGACCAGTCGGCACGAAACCGAAACCGCCCGCTCGGCGTCGGGAAGCCGTTTTGAAAATGGGCGTCCTCAAAGCTGGGCTGCACATCGTGCCATTTCTTCGCCAGCATTTCCTCGGCGCCGGGCCAGCCGGAATCGCGCAACGTGCGGTCGACCAACTCCCAGGCGGTCATCTCGAAACCCGGATGCGCCGCCCCCAGGCGTTTGGCGAGCTGACTGTTGACCCAATGATTGGAGCGGGTTTCGCCTGCCGCTTCGATGACCGCCCGGTGGACTTGGATGTGCATCTGGCCGCCGGCTTGATACAGGTCGTCATGCTCCAGGAAAGTGGTCGCCGGAAGCACGACATCGGCGTGTTGAGCGGTTTCGGTCATGAATTGCTCGTGCACGCAAAGGAACAGATCTTCACGGCGCAATCCGCGCAGCACCCGGTGGGTGTCCGGCGCGACGGCCGCGGGGTTGGTGTTCTGGACCAGCATTGCGGTGACTGGCGGCCCCTTGCGGACGGTCTCGTCCTCATAGGTCAAGACCGGGCCGATTCGCGACATATCCAGCGTCCGGATCGCCGGATCGATGGCGTCGGCTCCTTCGACCATGGTCTTGTTCCACTTGTAGACGATGCGGTTGGACCAGAAGGCGCCGCCGCCCCGATGACGGTATTTGCCGCCGACCGCCGCGATCGAGGCGACCGCGTGCACTTGGCTAGGTCCATTGCGTGAGCGCGAGAAACCATAGCCGATGCGGATATAGGTGCGGTCGGTGGCGCCGATCCGCTTCGCCAGGGTCTCTATTTGGCTTGCAGGGACACCACTGATCGCCTCGGCCCAAGCCGGTGTTTTGGTCTTTATATGCTCTTCCAGAGCCCGCCAGTCGTCGGTGAATTGCTCCATATAGGCGCGGTCGGCAAACCCGTCGCGGAACAGAACATGCATGATCGCACTGGCGACCGCGCCGTCGGTTCCAGGCTGCACCAGAACCAATTCGTCCGCTGCTTCGGCGGTTGGGCTGCGATAGGCGTCGACGACGACGAAATGCGCCCCGCGTGACTTACGGGCCTTGGTCACATGGGTCATGATGTTGACCTGGGTAGAGACCGGGTTACCGCCCCACATAATGATCAGATCGGACTCGGCCATTTCGCGCGGGTCCGGCCCCATCGGGCCGCCAGCGCCGCCAATCCAGCCATTTTGCACCAGATCGGTACAGATGTTGGCGGCCTGGCGGGAATAGCGCATCACGTTGCGCAGCCGGTGAATGCCATCACGTTGAATAATGCCCATGGTGCCGGCGAAATAATACGGCCACACGGTCTCGGAACCATGCTCTGCCGCCTTGGCCTTGAAGGCGTCGGCGACTCGGTCCAAGGCTTCGTCCCAAGAGGTCTCGGCGAACTTGCCCTCGCCTTTGGCGCCGGTGCGGACCAATGGTTTCAACAACCGGTCCGGGTGATGCACCCGCTCGGCATAGCGCGCGACCTTGGCGCAGATCACGCCGGCGGTGTAATTGTTGCTTGCAGCGCCGCGAACCCGACCGATGGTCCGGTCATCAAGGCGTTCGACCTCAAGCGAACAGGTGCTTGGGCAGTCATGAGGACAAACGGAATGATGCAGGTCGAACGGCATGGCGTTGCCCCAGAGTGGTGGTTTTAATTGAAGGATAGGCGCGCACGAGACGCGGCGCAACGTGGGGGAGGCGCGCCTGGATTGAGCCATGCGAGATCGGGCGCGTCTAACCCGTCGAGGGCAACGGTGATCTTGTTCCTGACAAGCCAGATTCTCTTCTCAAGCAAGAGGCGCCTCCTCAGTCATCGACGGCGTTTGCCGGAAAACCACGGGTGATTTCTGCCATGGACTACCTCGCTGTCTTCGCGTCGGCATTCCTCGCCGCGACATTATTGCCGGCGGCTTCCGAGCTGGTGCTCGCCGGAACTTCGACGAATGCGGGGGTGAATGTGTTGCTATTGCTCGCGGTCGCCAGCGCCGGAAACACCTTGGGGTCGGTGGTCAACTGGTTGCTTGGCCGATTCCTTTGGCGATGGCGGGAGCGCCGCTGGTTTCCAGTCAAGCCGGCGGCCTTGGACAGGGCCTCGGCTTGGTTCCAGCGATTTGGCGTCTGGTCGCTATTGTTTGCTTGGCTGCCGCTGGTTGGCGACCCGCTGACTTTGGTCGCGGGAGTATTGCGGGTGAATTTCCTGCCTTTCCTGGTTCTGGTGGCGCTGGGAAAGACGGCCCGTTATGCCGTCGTGCTTGGTGTGGTTGAACTCGTCGTGGGATAACTGGACTCCGCTGCGCCGTCAGGTCGCGCAAGGCGTTAATTATGCGACTATCGAGCCATCTCTACACCGTCGATGGCTGATGCAGGAATGCGCAGCATCGCGGCGCCCAAACGTCTGGCCAGGGCTTGTTGTTCCCGCACCTCTTTCGCCGTGAGTCGCCGCCAGCGCGGGGTCAAGCCTTGGGTGCGGATATGCACGATGACCGAGCGACCACCAGCCTTCACCTTCCAAGGGCGGAGATTCATCAAAAAATGGGCGCTCATGATCTCCCCGCGACTACCCATTCAGTTCTGTCTGGAAGGCAGGCTAGCATGCGGGATTTCACCCTGGCCAGAGCTGGAAATCAATCCAGGTTGATGCCGTAGAACGCCGCTGCGTTGCGCCGAAAGACCTGGTCCTGTTCGTCCGTGGATAGGCCTTCCAGGATCTCCAGCATGCCCTCCAGCTGCTCCCGGTAGCCGACCCGCAATCCCGCGACCGGGAAGTTCGAGGCCCACATGCAGCGCTCGACGCCAAAGATTTCGACCGCGTCCAATACCACGCCGCGATTGCCCTCGACGGTCCAGGGCGCATCCTTCAAGCCGAATTCCGACAGCTTTACCCGAACATTTGGGCAGGCGGCGATCGCCTTCATCGCCTCTTTCCAGGCGGCAATGCCAGCGGCGCTGCGGTCCCAGGGGAAGCCGGTGTGATTCAGCACCACCGGTAAATTCGGGTGCCGGCCGATCGCCTCGGCGGCCTCATCGAGGTGCCAATACGGCACTCTTAGATCGTAGGTCAGCCCAAGCGTCTCCAGCAGCGCCAGGCCCTTGCGCCAGGCCGGATCCTGGATGGTCCCGGGCGCGCCGGGCGTCATGGTGTCCGGTGTGAGCGACGTTACCGGCTTCGATCGCACGCCGCGAAACAACGGATACTTCATGTGGCCGCGCAGCACCGCCTCGCAATTGTCGGCCGCCAGCCAGACATGGCCGACAACGACGCTGGGCAAGCCATGGGCGGCGTTGATCGCGTGCAGCCATTCGGTCTCGGCGACCTGCCGCTGACGGTCCCACTCCGCCTCGACATGGACGGTCGCCACAACCTCGAAACCCTCGGCGTCGCGTCGATAATCCTCGGGGAGGTAGTTGCGTTTCAGGGCGGAATAATCGCCGAGAAAAAAATGAGCTTCCTCATGGTCAGCCAACCAGGGGTAATAGTTGTGATCCAGATCCCAGAAGTGGTGATGAGCGTCGACAAT
>JAQBUJ010000415.1 GCA_027623845.1 Pseudomonadota bacterium | reverse complement strand
CATTAAAGAGCTGAATTCGAGCCCTTGAGGCCGAAGTCGAGGAGTTCAAGTCGACCGAGGGTACCAAACTCTATGGCCTGACGCCCGAGGTCGAACGCGCGGTCGCCCGGGCGATGGACGAAGGCAACGGCCGGCGTCTCTATCGGCTGATCCGTCCACTGCATCCAGCTGATTTCGCCGATCTGATCGAGCGCTCTTCCGGTCCGGAGCGCCGCTTGCTGGTGACGGTCGTCGGGCGGTTCTTCGATCCCGATATTCTGGCGGAACTGGACGAGACGGTTCGCGAGGAGATCATTCCATATCTGGGCGATGACATTCTCGCCCAGGCGGTCGCCGCGCTGCCTTCCGATGACGCGGTCGAGGTCCTCGGCGAACTTGATGAGGCAGGGCAGGCGCGGGTGCTGCGGGCGATTCCCGAGCGTGACCGGGTGTTGGTTGAGGAGGGATTGTCCTACGAGGACGAATCGGCCGGGCGCCTGATGCAACGGGAAACCGTCGCCGTGCCGCAGCACTGGACCGTCGGACAGACCATCGATTTTCTGCGCACCCATCAGGAACTTCCCAACGATTTCTACGATCTTTTCGTCATCGATCCGGAGCGCCGGCCTCTGGGTAAATTGGCCTTGAGCCGTCTGCTCCGCGCCAAGCGCCCGGTTCTGGTGGCCGATATCATGGAGGCGCGTTTCCACCGGATCTTGGTCCACATGGATCAGGAAGACGTGGCGATGTTGTTCCGACAATACGGTCTGGTTTCAGCGCCCGTGGTCGACGAGGACGACATCTTGATCGGGATGATCACGGTCGATGACGTGGTCGACGTGATCGACGAAGAGGCCGAGGAAGACCTGATGCGGTTGGCCGGCGTCGCCGAGGATGATCTGCATGGCGGCTTGGTGGCGACCACGCGATCGCGGTTTTCCTGGCTGGCGGTGAATCTGGTGACCGCGATCGTCGCGTCCGGCGTGATCGGGGCTTTCGAGACGACGATCGAAAAAATGGTGGCGCTAGCGGTGTTGATGCCGATTGTCGCCTCGATGGGCGGCAATGCCGGAACCCAGAGCCTGACCGTCGCGGTGCGCGCCCTGGCGATGCGCGAGCTGACGGCGACCAATGCCGCCAAATTCGTGATCAAGGAGACAACGGTCGGCTCGTTAAATGGTGTGGCTTTCGCCCTGCTCGCCGGGATCGTCAGTTGGATCTGGTTCGGGGATCCGCAGATCGCCGCCGTTCTGGCCATGGCGATGGTTATCAATATGGTGGTTGCCGGGTTCTGCGGCACGATGATCCCCATCGGTTTGGATCGGATGAAGCTTGATCCAGCGATCGCCTCGACGGTGTTTTTGACCACGGTGACCGATGTGGTCGGGTTTTTCGCCTTCCTTGGATTGGCGTCTTACTTCCTGATTTGACGGGCGCCCTGCTTTGACCGGCTTCCTGGTTCGGTCGGTTGCAGCGAAAGCCAAATCACGGTAATTCGAGAATATTAAAATCCGGCCCTGTGCAGGCCATGCTCCCCGGCGCTACACTAGCGCCAACCGTCCAGCGCGAGGAACGCCGCCATGCCAGATCCCTTGCTATCGAATTCTCAGATCGTCAGCGCTTATCGTGAGAAAACGCCGGGTTCCGAACGCCTGGCGGGAGAGGCGCGAGAGGTTCTGCCGAGTGGGATCACCCATGATTCGCGCTATCTGAAACCTTACGCGCTCTATATCGATCGCGCTGCGGGGTCGCATAAATGGGACGTCGACGGCAATCGCTATGTCGACTATTTCGGCGGCCATGGCGCGCTTCTTCTCGGTCACGGCCATCCCGATGTGATGGCGGCGACCTCTGAGGCGATGGCCGCGGGAACACATTTCGGCGCCAATCACCCTCGCGAGGTTACCTGGGCTCAGCAGGTGATCAAGATGGTGCCCTCGGCCGAGCGGATTCGCTTCACCTCCTCCGGGACCGAGGCGACGTTGATGGCCTTGCGTCTGGCTAGGGCCCATACCGGCAAGAACAAGTTCGTTCGCTTTAAGACCCATTTCCACGGCTGGCATGACCATATGGCTGGCGGCTATGCCAACCACTTCGATGGCACCGCCACGACGGGGGTGATCCCGGCGGTGGCGAGCAATGTCGTGCTGGTTTCGCCCCAGGACATATCCGAGGTCCGGCAGGTTCTGGAAAACGACAACGATATCGCAGCGGTGATCTGCGAGCCGACGGGCGCCTCCTTCGGCATGGTGCCGATGTCGGCCGATTTCACTGCTCAGTTGCGTGAGATGACCGCCAAGCAAGGCGTGCTGCTAATCTTTGATGAGGTGGTGACCGGATTTCGCTGCTCTCCGGGCGGCGCGCAGCAGGCTTATGGGGTGACACCGGATCTGACGACCTTGGCGAAAATTCTGTCCGGTGGATTGCCGGGCGGCGGCGTCGCCGGACGCCAGGAGATTCTTGATCATCTCGATTTTGAGCGCTCCGAGGCGTTGAGCCGCGAGAAGATCCAGCATCCCGGAACCTTCAACGCCAACCCGGTCTCGGCGGCGGCGGGGCTGGCGGCGCTAAAGATTATCGAGACCACCGATGCCTGCGAGCGCGCCAATGCGTCCGCCGCTTGGCTGCGCGGACGGTTCAACGAAATCCTTGAAGCCGAGGATGTGCCTTGGGCCGCCTATGGCGCCTTTTCCGGGCTTCATCTCTTCACCAACGCCAAGGGCATTGATGTCAAACCCTCCAGTTTCCGGGCGGAAGACGTTGACTACGAGACCTTGAAGGCAAAACGCTCGGATCTGGTGATGAAGCTGCGCCTGGCGACGGCGGTGAACGGCGTCGATCTGTCTAGCGCGCCCGGCGGTCTGACGTCGGCGATGCATACCCAGGAAGATTTGGATCTTACCGCCGAGGCCTTTCGTGAAGCGATTCGGATGCTGAAGCGGGACGGTGAGTTTTAAGGACGAACCGCCGGGCTTAAAATGCCCCAAAGACTAATCAACGAAGGTTGAGCCACAGGGTGGCTGGCTCGCATCGTTCGCCCTCGACCTCGCCGGCCATCACGGCGCGTGGCAGCTTTACTTTTCCTGCCTGATCCAAAAGCTGGGTCTTTTCGATGACCGCGACACTGTCATGAAAATGTATCGCCTTGACCGCAAAGATGAACGCGCTGATGGGAAAGTCGCTGAGGTCGAGCGAGTGAAAGGCGTTCATGTCGTCGATCACACCCTTGCGGCCCTATTTTCCAAACTAAAGACCGTCGAGGTAGGTCGACTTGGGGGTGAGGCGCCGATAAAAGTGACGCGTCACCGTGCGACTTCATGGTTCCAAAACTTTAATAATGCATCTTTCATATGTCGGGCACTATAGCGCGCGGCGGCATCTTGGCCGTGACGGATCATTTTTGCACCAACTTCGGTGCCAAACGCCTCCAGCGCCGCCGCCGAGGAATCCCGCTAGAATACAGTCCGACGACATCGCCTCCAGCGGTGGCAACCCAAGCGCGTCTAAACGGTTGAAGGATACGAAAACCGCGCTCTCTCCCATGACTGTCGCCGCCTCCGCTTCAGCCATGTTTTCAATTTTCACCCAAGGGACATCGGCGAGATCAGGAAACAGACGTTTGAATTCGCCGCGCACGAACCCCGCTTCCAAGGGCATCTTTCGCGGCATGTAGGCGACCTGGCGGAGTTTTCCCAGAGGCCGGTAGATTTCTGGATCAATCGCATAGGGGACCATTGGCGTGTTCTCATAGCCAAGTTGTTCCTTTAGGCCTTTGGCCATGAACTCGCTGCCGCAAAACACCCGATCGACGCCGAGTTCTTCATAACTCCTCGCATCACCTAATCCGTCATAGATGTAATAGCTATTCTGGCAAAAAACGATCGTGCGCAGCGGCGAAGACCCGAAACGTTCTATGTAATTGTGCCAACCCTCGGGTAGAACAACAATATCGTTCCGCTGGAATGTCATGCGCGGGTCAAAAGTAAATTCTGGAACGTCCATGCTATTCCAATTGTTACTATCGGAGTCGCAAAGCACAATCGCAGC
>JAQBUJ010000414.1 GCA_027623845.1 Pseudomonadota bacterium | reverse complement strand
TCTGCTGCGCGAGCACGGGACCGAGCCGGTCGAGACCGTCGAGGCTTTCGACGCGGTGCAGGAATTACCGGCGGGAACCGTCGCGGCGGTTACCTTACCGATTGAGCGTGGGTTCGCCGCCGAGGGATTTCTGGTCATCGCCGAGCCGGATATTCTCGGCGAACGACTGGCCCGTCCGTCCCGCCGCCGGCGCCGCCGGGGTGAGGAGTTCCTGCAAGAGGTTTCGGCGCTGAGCGAGGGCGACTACGTTGTCCACGCCGAACATGGCATCGGCCAATATGTCGGCCTTGAGACCCTGGAAATCGGCGGCGCGCCGCATGATTGTCTGCGGCTGATTTATTCCGGCGGCGACAAGCTATTTCTGCCGGTCGAAAACATCGACATGCTGTCGCGCTATGGTTCGCAGGAGTCCAAGGCGGTGCTGGACAAGCTGGGCGGCGTCGCCTGGCAGGCCCGCAAGGCGCGGGTCAAGAAGCGGCTGCGCGACATGGCCGACCAGTTGATCCGCATCGCCGCCGAGCGTGAGATCAGATCGACCGAAAGCATCGTCCCGCCGCCGGGCCTCTATGACGAATTTTGCGCCAAGTTTCCCTATAACGAGACTGACGATCAGATCCGCGCCATCGATGAAACCCTCGGCGATATCGCGCGGGGCCGGCCCATGGACCGGCTGATTTGCGGCGATGTCGGTTTCGGTAAGACCGAAGTCGCACTCAGGGCGGCGATGGTGGTGGCCATGCAGGGCTTCCAGGTCGCGGTGGTGGCGCCGACGACTTTACTTTGCCGTCAACATTTCCAGGTTTTCAAGGAACGTTTCGCCGGTCTGCCGCTTCGGGTTCGGCAGATCTCGCGGCTGGTCGGCGCCGCCGAAGCGAATGAGGTCAGGCGTGACCTTAAGGCCGGTGACTGCAGCATTGTCATCGGCACCCACGCGTTGCTTGCCAAATCGGTCGAGTTCGACAACCTCGGCATGCTGATCGTTGACGAGGAACAACGTTTCGGCGTCGCCCAGAAGGAACGGCTGAAGGATCTGCGGTCAGAAATCCATGTTCTGACCCTGACCGCCACGCCGATCCCGCGGACCCTGCAACTGGCGCTTTCCGGGGTGCGTGATCTGTCGTTGATCGCAACGCCGCCGGTTGACCGCTTGTCGATCCGCACCTTTGTGATGCCCTATGACGGCATGGTGATCCGTGAGGCGATTCAACGCGAGCGGAACCGGGGCGGGCAGACTTTCTATGTTTGCCCGAGGATTGAGGATATGGCCCGGGTCTATGACCGGGTCACCAAATTAGTGCCGGATGCCAAGGTCGCTTCGGCGCATGGTCAAATGAGCGCCAGCGAGCTTGAAAGGGTGATGACCGGGTTCTGCGACGGGTCCTTTGATGTCCTGTTGAGCACCAACATCGTCGAATCCGGCCTCGATATTCCGAGCGCCAACACCATCATTTTGCACCGCGCCGACATGTTCGGCTTGGCCCAGCTTTATCAACTCCGGGGCCGCGTTGGGAGGTCAAAAACCCGCGCCTACGCCTATCTGACCACCCATCCGACCAAGGTGCTTAACCCGACCGCCAAACGCCGCCTTGAAGTCATGCAGACCCTTGATAGCCTCGGGGCCGGCTTTAGCCTGGCCAGCCACGACATGGATATCCGCGGCGCCGGCAACCTTCTGGGCGAAGAGCAGTCGGGCCACGTCAAGGAGGTCGGCATCGAGCTTTACCAGCACATGCTGCAGGAAGCCGTGCGGAGCGCCCGCGAAGATGGCTTTGCCACCGAGGAGGCGGAGGAGCAATGGACGCCGCAGATCGGGCTGGGAATGCCGGTTTTCATTCCCGACGCCTATGTGCCGGATCTGACCGTAAGGCTGGGTATTTACCGCCGGGTCGCTCAGCTTGGCGACGCCGCCGAGATCGAGACATTCGCCGCCGAATTGACCGACCGCTTCGGCACCATTCCGAGTGAGGTCGACAATCTGCTCAAGGTTATTGCGATCAAGCAATTGTGCAAGGCGGCGGGGGTGGCCAAGGTCGACGCCGGGCCACGCGGCGCGGTGATCTCGTTCCGCAATGACGATTTTAAGAACCCGTCGGGATTGGTCGATTTCCTTGGACGCCAGAAAGGGACGGCGCATCTTCGAACAGATCACAAGCTGGTCTGCCGCCGGGCCTGGAACAAAGCCGAGGAACGGGTTCGCGGGCTGTCGCGGGTGATGCGCGATCTCGCGGCGATCGCGGCGTAAGCCGTCGTCCGGTTCAGTCGGCGAGGTTTGCGTTTTTACTCTGAGCTGCGCTTCGTCCGAGGGTTGCGTTTCGTCCGAGGGTTGCGTTTCGTCCGGAGGCTGGGGTCTGTTTCGCGACGGTATTTTCTTCCGGCGTTAGGCTCTCATCCGGTCCCAGGTCAAATAGCGGGAAGAAGGCTTCCGGTTCCTGCGCGCCGGCCACCGCATAGCGCCGGTTGAAAATGAAGCACGGGACGCCGGTAATTCCGTTTTCGTAGGCGTAACGGGTTTCGGCGGCGACCTCCATGAAGCCATTCTGGGAACGGAGAAATTCCTTGGCGGCATCCCCGTCAAGCCCGTTTTCCGTCGCCACTTCGGCCAGGACATCGATGGACCCGAGATCACGCCCCTCGAAGAAATAAGCCCGGAACATCCCCTCGACCACCGGGCCGGCCTTGTCTTGAGTGGTGGCCCAAGAGATAAGCCGATGCGCGGTCACGGTGTTCGGCGTCCGGGTGATCTTCTCGAAGGCGAAATCCAACCCCTCGCTTTCGCCGGCGGTGCGGATGTTGCCATAGATTTGATTAGCCCGTTCCGGGCCACCGAACTTGGCTTCGACATAGTGTTGGCGCAACATGCCGTCACGTGGCATGTCCGGGTTCAATTGAAAGGCGCGCCAGTGGATCGATAGTGGCTGCGCCTGCCGCGTCTTGATGGCGCGTTCCAGCCGTCGCTTGCCGATAAAGCACCAGGGGCAGACTACATCCGAGAACAGATCGATCCGGATCATCACGATGTACTTTCAAAGACATTTCGCCGGTCATTTGATAGACCGGTACCGACGCGGTTAACTTTCACCGATGCCATCCCGTGTTCCGAACATGATCAGGGAAAGACGACGCAATGACGATATATGAGGACGGCCTCGCCGCCAACCGGGCGAATTACGCGGCGCTGACGCCGACGGATTTCCTCGAGCGCGCAGCGGCCACCTGGCCGGACAAGATCGCGATTATTCATGGTGAGCAACGCACCACCTACAAGGATTTTCTGACCCGCAGCCGGCAGATGGCGTCGGCGTTAAGCCGGCGTGGGATCGTCAAGGGCGACGTGGTCTCGATCATCGCCCCGAATACGCCGGCGATGCTGGAAGCGCATTACGGCGTGATCATGGCTGGCGCGGTGTTGAATGCGCTGAACTATCGTCTCGACCCGGCGACCATTGCGTTCATTCTCGAGCATGGCGGCGCCAAACTGGTGCTGGTCGACCGGGAGTTCTCGGCGGTCATGGCCGACGCCTTGTCACGCATGGAAAACCCACCGCCGGTGATCGGCATCGACGATCCCCTGGCGCTCAGTGGGGCGCTGCTTGGTGAGACCGAATACGAGGCGTTTCTCGCCGAAGGCGAGGCGGCGGACCCGTGGGAGCGTCCGGCCGACGAATGGGACTCGATGGCGCTCAACTACACGTCCGGGACCACCGGCAACCCGAAAGGGGTGGTGTTTCATCATCGCGGCGCCTTCATCAACGCCATGGGCAACGTCATTGCCTTCGGTCTCGATGCGCTGACCCGCTATCTGTGGACCTTGCCGATGTTCCATTGCAACGGCTGGACCTTTACCTGGGCGGTAACGGCGGTCGGCGGCACCCATGTTTGCCTGCGCGCCGTTGACCCGGCGCTGATCTTTCAACTGATCGAGGACCACAAGGTCAGCCATATGTGCGGCGCGCCGATCGTGCTCAACATGCTGGTGCACGCGCCGGATGACGTGAAGGTGGCGTTCGAACAGACCGTGGAGATCGCCACCGGCGG
>JAQBUJ010000413.1 GCA_027623845.1 Pseudomonadota bacterium | reverse complement strand
GTCCATCGGAACCCGGGATTGGGCACATGGGTTCTGATCAATGGAAGGTGGTATTATTTGATGATGGATTTTTTAACGTGGTTTTTCCCAAGTCCCCCGCCTTGCCAAATGATGGCATGATTCAACCCGGCGTTGGCGGCGTGGCAGGGGCGATCGGTAGCGCCAACCAGCCGACCCGTTCCAGCCGACTTATAGTGCAGCGCAGCTTATGAATGCGCTGAGGGGCGGAGCAATGTCGATAACGTCTGCAATCATCGACGACCTAAGCCGCGAGCCACCTGTCAATGTCGGCGACAAAGGGTGCTTCAATCTTTGTAGGCGCCATTCTTTTCCCCCGGCGCCAGTCCCAAGGCATCATGAACCGGCTAGCCCAAATTCCGCCCACGTTGAATTTTGCAGCGTCTTCCAAAGCCACGTAGTCCATCGAATATCGGCGATAAGCGACGGCCCAACCGGACGCGACCATCCACTGGACAATTTCCCCTGCCGGGCCATTTCGGCTGGCTAACAGGAAAATGCCAGTTGACAGCAGAGGCTGTAATTTCAACGGTGTTGGTCTTGCCCTCTCCCGTCACGTCAGGACCAGCGGATGACCGCGGACGACATGAAGATCATTGATATCCATTCCCATTGGGGAACCCGGCGCGGTTTTCCCTTGCAAACCGACAAAGAATTGTCTCAGCAACGCGCGACATGGAACTCCGAGACCCGCTATCACACGGAAGCTGAGATGGCAGATTATTTCCGCGCCAGCGGTGTGCGCGCGATTCTCGACCTGGGCTACGCGAAATACCGACCTCTGGCGGAAATGCGGGCCTTGCACGACTACGCCTTCGAAACCGAGGCGGCGCACCGGGATGTCATCCTCGGTCATTGGATTCACATTGACCCGGAGCGCGCCGGGCCCGAGGGCGTGGCGGAGCTGCGACGCTGCATCGACAAGCGCATCGGTTTTCTCGGCTACGCGGTATCGGCATCGCTTTCGCCGCCGGCGAGTGACCCGGCGTACGCGCCGTATTATCGGTTATGCATCGAGGCTGGCATTCCGGTGCTGATCTTCGTCGGCACCACCGGCCTGGGCGCCGGGCTGCCGGGCGGCGACGGTGTGATCCTCGACTATTGTCATCCGCGTCACTTGGATTGGGTTGCCGCCCACAACCCCGATCTGACCATCGTCGCGGCTCGACCGGGTTGGCCGTGGCAGGCCGAGACTCTCGCGGTTCTACTACATAAGCGAAACATCTGGTACGAGCTGCATGGCTGGTCACCAAAATATCACACGCCGGACCTGAAGCACGATATCGCCAGGCGGCTGAAGGATCGGACCTTGTTCGGCGGCGATTATCCCCTATTCACCTATGAGCGGTTGGTCAAGGATTGGCGCAACGAAGGGTACGCACCTGAGATCCTCGACAAGGTCTTTCACGCGAACGCCGAGCGATTCCTGGAAAGCCTGAATATAAAATGAACCTGTTTCTGAAAGACAAAATCGCCATCGTTGGCGGCGCCAGCATGGGGATTGGCCTGGGCATAGCGCGAATTTTGGCCGAAGAAGGCGCCCGCGTCGCCATAACCGCTCGGCGGGAACCGGCATTGATAGAGGCTGCAAACGCCTTACGCGAAAAGACCGGCGCCGAGATTCTACCGGTCCAGGCCGACTGCCGGCGCGCCGAAGATTGCGAGCGCGTGGTCGAGACGGTCGCCCGGGAATTCGGTGGGATCGACATCCTGGTCAATAACGATGGCGCGCCGCCGTTGGGAGAGCTCACCTCTTTCGATGACGCGGCCTGGGGCAAGGCGGTCGAGCAGAACTTGATGTATGTCGTGCGGATGGCGCGCGCTGCCGTGCCTCATATGGAGGCGCGCGGCGGCGGCATTCTCAATATCGCTGCGATTTCGGCGATCCAACCGATCGCGGGTTTCGGGCTTTCGGTGGCGACCTGGGGCGGCGTCATCGGCTATGCTAAGACTTTGTCGCTGGAGCTGGCGCGCCGGAATATCAACGTTAATACGATCTGTCCGGGCTATATCGAAACCCAACGCTTGGAGAAGGTTTTCGCCGCTGGCGGGCAAGACCCGGAGAAGATACGGGCCGAGCTGACCGAAGAGGTGCCGATGGGCAGAATAGGCACGGTGGATGATATCGCCAGCATCGTGGCGCTTCTGGTCTCGCCGCGTGGGCGCTATATCACCGGCACCACGATACAGGTCGACGGGGGATTGTTGCGCGGGTTGCGATAATCCGGTCGGATGACGCGGATCGGCGCTTTGTTCCGGATTTCTCCCACGCCTCAATCAAATCCGTGTCCTTGTAAGAACTGCCGATTAACCTTGTTCCGTCGCGTCGCGGCCCTCGATCCATTTGGTCAAGGCGAACCGTTGCAGTTTGCCGGTAGCGGTGAAAGGAAGCTCGTCGACGATCTCAAGGCGCTCGGGAAGCTTGTAGTCGGATACCTGCCCCTTAAGAAAGCCGATCATTCCCTCGAGGGTCACCGTCATGCCCGCCTTGGGGATCACACATAAACAGTTGCGCTCGCCAAGCCGAGCGTCCTTGGCCCCGACCATGGCGGCATGCAGGACGCTGGGATGGGTATAGAGGATTTCCTCGATCTCGCGCGGGAAGAATTTCTTACCGCCACGATTGATGATCTCCTTGCTGCGCCCGACGATCCGCACGTTTTTCCGATCATCCGAGAAGACGCCGAGGTCTCCCGACCGAAACCAGCCATCCGCCGTGAAGGCCTCGGCGTTGGCGGACGGGTTATTGTGATAGCCAAGACGCACCGACGGGCCACGGGCGGCGATATCGCCTTCGGCGCCCAGCGGCGCGTCGTTACCGGCCTCGTCCAACAAGCGCAGCCCCATGCCCTCGACGCAGCTGCCGACAGTGCCATTAACGTCATGCGGGTCGTCGGAAAAGCGAGTGTAGGTTTGATAGCCGGTTTCCAGCATCCCATAGAGTTCGATGATCCGCCCGGGCATCCGACGCATGAAATCGCGCAAGATTTCCTCAGGACAGGACGCCCCGCCGGTGATGACGATCCGCAGCGAGGAAAGGTCGAAACGATCCAACTCCGGGTCGTTCAGCATGGCGATGATCGACGCCGGCGCCGTCGGAATCACGGTAATCCGCTCACGCTCGATCGCCTCAAGCGCGGCACGTCCGGAAAACCGATCCAACAGGACGGCCTTAGCGCCGATCAACAACGCCTGCAGCATTTCCAAAAAACCCCAGTTCAGGCCGATCGGCAGATACACCAGGAACACATCCTCGGCGATACATTCCATGTCGCGCACGTTGAAGCGAATGCCGGGGATCGTGGTGTTCACCGAATGTAGGGCGCATTTCGGGTTACCGGTGGTGCCCGAGGTAAACGCCATGCGATAGATTTCATTGGCACCCATCGGAGTCCACTCCGCTTGCGTCAGCGGGGCGTAATCGGCAAGCCCATCCAGCAAGGAAACCGTGTCCGCGGCGGCTGGCGCGTCGATCACGCAGACCAACTTCAAGTTCGCCAGACCGGGACGCAGGGCGCGGATCATTTCCGGATAGTCGAAGCCCTTGAACGATTGGGCGCACACATAAGCCCGGCTATTGGCAAACCGCAAAATAAAGTCGACTTCCCGAGAGCGAAAATCCGGGTTGATTTTGTTGGCCACCGCGCCGATCAGTTCAAGGGCGAAAAAGACGTAGGCGAACTCGACCCGGTTCGGCAATTGAATGGTCACCACATCGCCGGGCCCGATTCCCTGTGCCTTTAGGAACGCAGCGGTCCGTCGAACGTTTTGATCCAGCGTGCCATACGTTACCCGGTTGTTGGCGTCGATCAGCGCCTCGCGCTCCGGGTGCGCTGTCGCCCGTTCGAGAAACAGCTCGTAGAAAGTTTTGTTTCCCCAATGCCCGGCCGCCGTGAATTCCTCGATCATATCTTGAGTCAGGCGGGTTTCGAACGGCATTACGGCACTCCATTTATACCAGGGTCACTCCAGAACCCGAAATCCCTGGTGTGAGATGACGCGAAAATTATCGGTGACGG
>JAQBUJ010000412.1 GCA_027623845.1 Pseudomonadota bacterium | reverse complement strand
CGCAAATTGGTATTACCTTCGGGTCTGTCTTGGCACGGACTCCCGCCGGTACTGCAGCGGCGCCCCTTGAATTGCCACCCGTGCGATTCTCCCGGCGCGCATCACCTTTACCTGGCACCACGTCGACCTTGGCCGAATGACGCGTCCCATTGCCCGAAGCCTGGGCTGGCAGCCCCTCCCGTCAAGCCCGTGGACCCGACCGAAGAAACCGGTGACGCGCAGGATTGCCGGGGCTCGCCGTACCCGCCGCTACCGGAGAAGAAGCAGCGCGCACCAGGCGACAACCTATCCGCCGCCGTTTTCACGGAAATCTCCACAGGTAGCCCCACGGAGAAACGGCCACATCATCCTTACCCGGGAAAGAATAAGAACAATCTAACCGCCTAGCGGACAAGACAACACCTACGTGTCAACCAAACGATGATGGAAGGATCTTCAAGGATCAATATAAAAACATCTGAATTCACAGAAAAACATAAAAATGTTAACCAACTATACTTGTTAACACATTATCCACAAAATAATCCACAGATTATATTGAAATTTCCCCTATCGGTCCCATCTATTCATTTGAAAAACATCGCATTTCAAGGATGCTAAAATTCTATACACCCAATCCACCGTCCGGCGAGGTGAAAAAGTTGTGATTGTTCTACTTTCGGCGCTTCGGCGCTCAGATCGGCGAGTTCTGACCTATCGGCCACGATCCAAGGTCGCAAGATCGTCCACCTCGCCCGCTTCGATGACCATCCGGGCGATCCCATAAGAAAACCCAGCCCTTGCCAGGATGGCAAGATCCCGTTTCCAATGCGCCTCTCGGACCTCGGCTGGTCGATAGGGGCCGAGACGGCGGCGCTGGGCAAAGCGGCACGCCGCCTCCAGGTCCGGGTCGCGATGGTCGGCCATCAAACTGTCCAGAGCGCGCTCGATCACCTCACGATCGAGGCCTTTCTCCGCAAGTTTGAGGCGGATCATCCGCGTCGAGAGCCCACGCCCGAAAAGCGTTCGAGCCCGGCTCATGGCGAAGTCGCCGTCATGCACCAGGCCGGAGCGGATCAAGCGATCGACGATGCTGTCGATCCAGCCGGTCGCCGTCTCCATCTCGACACCGTCGATGGCCGCGTATTTGGTCACCCGTCGCTGCAGGGTCTGGCGGACCGACCAACTGGAAGCGGCATAGCGTCCAAGATAATACAACGCGGCCTGATATAGACTGTTTTCACTCATCCCTTTGGAGCGACGGCGCCGCTCCTGCCCACCGGAGCGGGCGGCTGGCACAGGCGGTGACGGGTCTTGATCTTGGCCCCGCGCATTGTCTACTTGCCGCCCCATGGAGCCCTCGGCGCCGTTTAACGAATCAACGGAGTTTACCTTATTTCACCCCGGAATAGGCCAGCCTCTGGAATAAGAGCGCGGTTCCAACAGGATAAATCCCTGCGGATCGGCGAATAATCATCGGAACTCCCGGTGAATTTCGGAGATTTAACCGGGTGCCAAGCAGCGATGATCCCTGCTAGTTTGATCACCCGCCATATATTGCCTCAAGAGTGCCAAATGCCGGCTGAAAGCCTGTTTCCAGACACCCAGCGCCAGACGATCCGGACGACCGGCATCATGGCGAGCCAGACGATCCGCGATTGGGTCAATGCCGGTCGGATTTCCGCCGAGATCCCGATCGAGGAACGGCAGATCCAGCCCGCCAGTCTCGACCTGCGTCTCGGAGCGACGGCCTATCGGGTGCGCGCCAGCTTCCTGCCGGGACGCGGCGCCACGGTCGCCGAAAAACTGCAACGCTTCGAGATGCACCGGATTGACCTCACCGAGGATGCGGTTCTCGAAAAAGGCTGCGTGTATATCGTGCCTTTGCTAGAGGGCGTGCGACTGCCGGCGGCGGTTTCCGGCACCGCTAACCCGAAAAGCTCAACCGGTCGCCTGGATGTGTTCACCCGTCTGATCACCGACTATACGACCGAGTTTGAAGCAGTCGCCGCCGGCTATCGCGGGCCGCTCTATGCCGAAATCTCGCCACGGACCTTTAGCATTCTGGTGCGCCAGGGGTCCTGCCTGAACCAGCTTCGTTTTCGGCGTGGCAATCCGCCGCCCGCCGACGCGGCGATGCGCCGATTGCAGCAAAGCGAGGGCTTGGTCGACGCGGGAGAGCTGGACGCGGATATCAACAATGGGGTCGCGATCAGCGTTGACCTGCAAGGCGACGACAAAACCGGCCTTATCGGCTATCGGGCGAAACCGCACACCGCGCTGATCGACATCGACAAACCCGGAGCCTATGACCTGTTGGACTTTTGGGAGCCGGTGCATCGCCATCCCGGACGGCCGGCGGAACTGATCCTCAATCCCGATGAATTCTATATCCTGATGTCGAAAGAGTTCGTCTCGGTGCCGCTCGATCATGCGGCGGAGATGCGCGCCTATGATACGCGCGTTGGTGAGTTTCGGGTCCATTATGCCGGATTCTTCGACCCTGGGTTCGGCCACGAGGCGGCCGGCGGCGTTGGGACCCGCGCCGTCCTGGAGGTGCGCTCCCACGATGTCCCATTCCTGGTCGAGGACGGCCAGACGGTCTGTCGTCTGGTTTATGAGCAGATGACCGAAATACCGGAGAAACTGTACGGCGCCGGCGGCGTCGGCTCAAACTATCAGGGACAGGGTCTGAAGCTCTCGAAGCATTTTAGAAAAGCGCCGACAGATTAAGCGGCGTTACCAGAATGCCCGCCGCTCACAGCGCCATAGCCGGCGAACGGGTTGAGCCAATTAAACCGTAATATCGACGGCGGCACCGCTTGATGCGGATTGACTGCTATCGGCAATGACCCGTGCGGTTTCCACTGCATTCTGCACGACCTGAGCGTTTACCAACTGGCTTTGCTTGGAGATATTGAAGGCCACGACGGCCAGTGATTGAGCGCCAGAGGCGGAAGATACTGCCATTGGCTTGCCTTTCTGGTCCTTCTGGACCGCATCGTCTCTGATACGATACTCCCAGTTCCCGGGAGCGGCTTATAAACGCCAGAGTGACCGTTTTCGGACCGGAATTCAACACCCGTCCCGCGCCCAAGGAGAAAGTCGGGCAATCTTGTGATAATTCCCACGGCCCCGGGCGATTCGGTCTTGCTTGACAACGGTCACGACGAACGGTTTTATCATGACATTGATGAGCGTTCCGGGATTCCCGAGGACGCTCTTGTCCGTTTCATGAAGGAGACGTCTCGTGGTTACATCGGTGATGCCCACTTACGGACGGATCGACATCGCTTTCGAGCGGGGCGAAGGATCCTACCTGTATAGCACTGATGGGCGACGATTCCTCGACTTCGCCACCGGTATCGCGACCAATTCTCTGGGTCACGCGCACCCGCATCTGGTCGCCAAAGTGCAGGAACAGGCCGGCAAACTTTGGCATGTCTCGAACCTGTACAACATCCCGGGGCAACAGCAGTTCGCCGACCGTCTGGTAGCCAATTCCTTCGCTGATACCTGCTTCTTCTGTAATTCCGGCGCCGAGGCGATGGAAGGGGCGCTGAAAGTCGCCCGCAAATACCATTTCGTGAACGGCAATCCCGAGCGCGAAGAGATGGTTTGCGCCACCGGCTCCTTCCACGGTCGCACGCTCGCCACCTTATCGGCTGGCGACAATGAGAAATATCGCGAGGGTTTCGGACCCCGCCCTGACGGCTTCAAGCATGTCGCGTTCGGTAATCTGAACGAAATGCGCGCCGCGATGAGCGACAAAACCGCCGCTATCGTGGTCGAACCAATCCAGGGCGAAGGCGGGATCAACCCGGCGAGCGACGACTATCTTCGCGCTTTGCGTGAGATTGCCGACGAGTTCGGCGCGTTGCTGGTGTTCGACGAAGTACAATGCGGCATGGGCCGGACCGGCCATCTGTTCGCCTATGAAATCGCCGGCGTCGCGCCGGACGTCATGGCCCTGGCCAAGGGGCTCGGCAGCGGCTTTCCGGTTGGCGCGGTTCTGGCCTCGGAGAAAGGCGCGTCCGGCATGTCTCCGGGCACCCATGG
>JAQBUJ010000411.1 GCA_027623845.1 Pseudomonadota bacterium | reverse complement strand
CGAGACAGGCTCGATCCTCGTCTGGGCGCAAGGAGCACAGCCCGTTCGATAACGCTTCCGGCAGCATCGGCACGACCCGGTCCGGGAAATAGACCGAATTGCCGCGTTTTTGAGCTTCCTTGTCGAGGGCGTCGCCGGAGCGGACATAATGCGCGACATCGGCGATGGCGACCAGCAACCGCCAGCCGCCGGGATTCGCTTCGCTGGTATCGGCCTCGGCCCAGACCGCATCGTCAAAGTCGCGGGCATCGGCCCCATCGATGGTGATCAGCGGAATGTCACGCAAGTCCTGGCGTTTGCCCTCAACCGTCGCTGGACGCGCCGCCTCGGCCTGTTCCACCGCCGCCTCTGGAAAACGGTCGGGGATGTCGTGCTCATGGATGCAGATCAGGCTGACGGCCTTGGGCGAGTCGTGCCGACCGATGGTCTCCACCACTCGGGCCCGGCGAGGCCCCAGGCGTTGACCCGGCAATAGCTCGACAGCGACGATGTCCCCCGCGCGGGCGCCGTTGGCATTCGCTTGGTCGATTTGGGCATCGTTGGATTTTTTGCCGTCGCTTGGTGCCAGTCTGAAACCGCCTCTGGCGCTTTCCAGCACGCCAACGACCCGGCTGGCGCCTTTCTCCAGACGACGCATGACCGAGCCGCGATACAGGTTGTCTCGGACATGGGCGAGGCGGGCGAGAACCCGGTCGCCGACCGCGAAGGACGGGCCACGTCCGGTATGCGGCAGCAGGATCTTGGCGTCGGCGCTGTCCTTGATGCCGGAAACCGGTTTTGCGATGGCTTCGGCGTCATCACCGATGGACACGACCTCGATGACGCCGACCGCCGGTAGTCGTCCGGGCGCCGCCACCCGGCGGCGCTGACCCGGGTCGATTGCGCCGTCCTTGATCAGTCCGCCCAACAGCTTTTTCAACTCTACCCGGGCGGCGCCTTTGACGTTGAAGGCGCGGGCGATTTCCCGGCGTCCGACCGGACCAGGGCTTTCTTCGATGAAATTCTTGATCTGCTCGCGGCTGGGCAGCGCGTTGGCCGGTTTGCTTTTGCGTGCCACCGTCGCTGGTCCGACCGCTAATCGTTGGAAGCGGGTTGATTGCCCGTTTCGGTTGTCGCCTTTGGCTTCGCCTTCTTTGCAGCTTTCTTCGACCCGGCTTTTTTCGTCCCGGCTTTCTTCGCCGCTGGTTTTTTGGTTGCTTTGGCTGTGGTCTTAGCCTTGGCGGCGGGCTTGGTTTTCGCGGGACCTTTGGCGGCTTTGGCGGCGATTAGTTCGAGGGATTTTTCAAGGGTGATGGTTTCCTGTTCCACGTCCTTGGGGAGCGTGGCCCGGACCTGGCCAAGCTGCACATAGGGGCCATAACGTCCACTATGGACGGTGACCGGCTTGCCGTCGGATTCGCCAATCTGCTTGGCCGGGGGGCTTTTGAGGGCCTTTTCGGCGATCAAGGTCACCGCCCGATTGAGGCCGATGGCCAGAACATCATCTCCTGCCGGGATCGAGGTATAGGCCGGACCGAGCTTGAGATACGGGCCGAAGCGGCCAATGCCAGCGAGAATCATGGCGCCGGTTTCCGGATGGGCGCCGATCTCGCGCGGCAAGCTCAACAGGCCCAGCGCGAGGTCCAGCGTCACCTCATTCGGCGTCATGCCGCGGATCAGCGAGACCCGTTTCGGCTTGTCGGATTTCTTCTCACCCTGTTCGCCGAGCTGCACATAAAAGCCGTATGGGCCTTTGCGCAAACTGACGTCCTTGTCGGTTTCGGCATGCTTGCCGAGGATCTTCGGTTCATCCAGGGCGGCGGCGCCGTCTTCGCCATCCTCACCGCCGGGCGCGGCGAATTGGCGGGTGAAACGGCAATCCGGGTAGTTGGAGCAACCGATAAAGGCGCCGAATTTACCAAGCTTCAGGTTGAGTCGGCCGTTAGAGCAACGCGGGCAACCCCGGGTCGACTCGCCGTTTGGCCCATCCGGGAAGAAATGCGAGCCGAGGTCTTCGTCCAACCGATCCAGAACCTCGGAGACCCGCAGCTCCTTGGTATTGTCCACGGCGCTGCTAAAGGCTTGCCAGAACCGCTCCAGGACGGCTTTCCATTCCAGCTTGCCCTCGGCGATTCCATCCAGTTCGGCTTCCAGATCGGCGGTGAAGTTGTACTGCACATAGCGCTCGAAGAAATTCGACAGGAAGGCGACCACCAGCCTGCCTCGGTCCTCCGGCGCGAAACGTTTCTTCTCCAGGATCACATAGTCGCGGTCTTGGAGGACCTGCATGATGCTGGCATAGGTTGACGGGCGCCCGATGCCGAGTTCTTCCATCCGTTTGACCAAGCTGGCCTCGGTGAAGCGCGGCGGCGGTTGGGTGAAATGCTGATCCGGTTTGACCCCATCACGGCCCAACGCCTCGCCATCGTTCATCGTCGGCAGCAGGCGATCGTCCTTGCCCTCGCTATCGGCGGCCGGATCGTCATGGTCTTCCTGATACAACTTCAAAAAGCCCTCGAACGCGATGATCGATCCGTTGGCCCGCAGGGTCGTATGCTTGTCGGCGGCGTCGATGGTAATCGCGGTCTGGTCAAGTTCTGCGTTGGCCATCTGGCTGGCCACGGCGCGCTTCCAAACCAGCTCATAGAGCCGCGCCTGATCGCGATCGAGAAATTGCGCCATTTCCTTGGGAAGCCGGTTGGCGTCGGTCGGCCGAATGGCCTCATGGGCCTCTTGGGCATTCTTCGCCCGGGCCTTATAGACCCGCGGGCTGTCGGGGACGAAGGGCGCTCCATAGGTCTGTTGGACAACATCGCGGATAGCGTTGACCGATTCCAGGCTCATCTGTACGCCATCGGTCCGCATATAGGTGATCAGACCGACCGTCTCGCCGCCGATGTCGATGCCCTCATAGAGTTTCTGCGCGATCTGCATGGTGCGGGACGCGCCCATGCCGAGTTTTCGCGAGGCTTCCTGCTGGAGGGTGGAGGTGGTGAACGGCGGTTGCGGATTGCGGCGCACCCGTTTGCGTTCGATCGAGGTGACGGCGAAGTTGGAACCCTCGATCAGGCTTGCGGCGCGCTTGGCTTCAGCCTCGTTGGGCAGGCCGAACTTGTCGAGCCTTGCGCCGTCGATATGGGTGAGGCGGCCAACGAAGGGTTTACCGGCGGCGGTCCGCAGCGCGACGTCGATGGTCCAGAATTCCTCGGCGCGAAAAATCTCGATCTCGGCCTCGCGCTCGCAGATGAGCTTGAGAGCTACGGATTGCACGCGTCCCGCCGATCGTGAGCCCGGCAGCTTGCGCCACAGCACCGGCGACAAGGTGAAGCCCACAAGATAATCCAAGGCCCGGCGAGCGAAATAGGCATCGACGAGAGTCTGATCGAGTTCGCGCGGGCTCGCCATGGCGGCGAGCACGGCCGATTTGGTGATCTCGTGAAAAACCACCCGCTGTACTGATTTGCCTTTTAAGGCGTGTTGCTCTTCCAGCACGTTCTGCACATGCCAGGATATCGCCTCGCCCTCGCGATCCGGGTCAGTGGCGAGGATCAGGTCATCAGCGCCCTTCAGCGCGTCCTTGATCTCGCGGATCTGCTTTTCCGAGCGTGGGTCGGATTGCCAGGACATGGCGAAACCTTCGTCCGGCCGCACCGATCCATCCTTCGCGGGGAGGTCGCGAATATGTCCATAACTGGCGAGGACCGTATAGTCGCTGCCCAGATATTTGTTGATAGTCTTCGCCTTAGCAGGCGATTCGACGACGACAAGTTTCATGCGAGTCCTATTTCGCTCCGACCGGGGTCGCTCGAGCCTTATCACGGATCGTCGTCAGGGATGTTATTGAAAATCCTGGCGAATTTGGCGAGACACCCTATTTCCAGGATGTCGTTCTACCTGTCCCGCGAGTTCAGCCTCCAATAGAATGGTAATAACAATCGATGGGGACAATTGGCACTCGCGAATGAGTTCGTCAACCGGAACGGCGCTTGGCCCCCAGGGCAATCGGGTGAATTTTCGCGTGACATGAATTGAGCAGTCTGAATCCCTCGAGATCCTTTTG
>JAQBUJ010000410.1 GCA_027623845.1 Pseudomonadota bacterium | reverse complement strand
CGTGGTAGGCGGCGGGGGCATCGCCGAAATCATGGACCTTATCGATCACCGGACGCATGGCGTGGTGCTCGATGGCGCGGTTCATCTCCTCGAACATCCGCCGACTGCCGACATAGATGCCCTGCAGGCGGATCGATTTGCGCATCACCAGCGTCGGATTGATCTGGCCGCCGGTCAGCACCCCGATCAAACCGACCGAGCCGCCGACTTTGGTCGCGGCAATCGACTTCTCCAAAGTGCCGGCGCCGCCAACCTCGACCGTGTGATCGACGCCAAGGCCACCGGTCAGGTCCAGAACCGCCTTATCCCAATCCGGGTTGCTCCGGTAGTTCACCGTCTCCCAGGCGCCCAGCGTCTTGGCCCGCGACAGTTTTTCCTCGCTGGAAGAGGTGATGACCGCCCGCGCGCCCAACATTTTGCAGAGTTGCAGCGCCACGACGGACACACCGCCGGTGCCAAGCAACAGGACAGTGTCTCCGGCCTTCACGCCGCCGACCTCGACCAGCGAGTGCCAGGCGGTAAGCGCGGCGCAGGGCAAGGTGGACGCCTCCTCGAAGCTCAGCCCCTCGGGCATCGCCACCAAGCCGTTCTCATGCAGGACCCGCTTTTCGGCCAACATCCCCTCGGCCGAACCGCCAAGCGCGTTGCCCATGTCGCGGGCGGTGATCGGTCCATCGATCCATCCCTGAAAGAATGTCCCGCAGACCTTGTCGCCGACGCTGAAACGGCTCACGCCTTCACCAATCTCCAGCACCTCGCCAGCGCCGTCAGAGTTCGGGATGCGGGGATAGTGGATGCCACGCGGTCCCGGATCCTCAACCGTCGTCAGATCACGATAGTTGATCGAAGAGGCGCGCATCCGAACCAGCACTTCGCCAGGACCTGGCTTGGGGTCCGACCGCTCGTTCAGGGCCAGCGCATCGATGCCCCCCTCGCCGACTATTTCATAGGCTTTCATCACATTTCTCCTTCAACCCGCCAAAACCAATTTGCCGATACCAAATCGCCGGCACCAAATCGCCGATACCTAAGTCACGCCAACCGGCCGCAGTCGACCACGATGGTCTGTCCGGTGATCGCCCCGCTGACGCACAGGAACAGCATGGCGCTGGCGATGTCCTCAGGCTCGACCATCCGCGGCAACAGCGAGTTGGCCATCGACTTTTCCTTACGCTCGTCGGACCAAGGGTCGGTCCAAGCGGTTCGCGTCAAGCCGGGCGCCACCGCATTGACCCGGATGTCCGGGGCCAGGGCGCGCGCCAGACAGCGGGTTTGGCTGATCACCGCCGCCTTGGAATTGGCATAGGAGATCGAACTGCCATAGCTGCTAAGGCCGGCGATCGAGGCGGTGTTAACGATGACCCCTTTGGTCTTGCGCAAGGCCGGTGCGGCGGCGCGCGAGCAGCGGAACGGCCCCATCACGTTGGTGTGCATGATCGCCTGCCATAGCTCTTCGGTCATCGCGTCGAGATCATCGAACGGGATCGGCTCGACCGTGGCGGCGGTGCCGGCATTGTTCAAAAGAATATCGAGGCCGCCCAACCGGTCGATAGCGCCGGCGACCATTTCATCGGCGCTTTGCGGATCCGACACATTCCCCGGCGCCGCGACCGCCTGACAGCCCTCGCCGTTCAGCGCGTCGACCACCGCCGGTCCGCGTTCGTCATCGGCAAGATGGTTGATCGCCACCGTCGCGCCACAGCGCGCCAAAAGGGTCGCCGCAGCGCGCCCGATTCCGGATGATGCGCCGGTCACCAGCGCCTTCTTACCCGTCAAATCCGCCGTAATCACACCTGCTCTCCCGTTTCGGTTTTCGTTGTTGTCCAGGGCCTAAAACATTCGGGTTTCCAGCCCAAGACACCGCTCCCGAAGCCGCCGCCATGATCACAACCCAGGCGGCCCATCGGGGTATCATAGCCGCCCTTGCGTGCCAACTTGCATGACCGTGCCGGATCATGCAAAGTCGGGCCAATTCTGGAGGCTGGATACAACCAGCCGACGCTTCGTAATTGGGAGGGTTATATGCAATCTATGAAATCAGTTCTGGTCGCCGGCATTGCCGGCGCCGCTTTCGTACTGGCTGGCGCCGCACAAGCCGAGGTTCCTAGGAAGACCTCCTGGACTGCCTATGGCACGACGTCGACGGGTTATGCGCAGACCGTCGCTATCGGCAACATGCTGAAAAAACATTACGACACCAATATGCGGGTCATTCCGGGCAAGAACGATATTTCCCGCATGGCGCCGCTGCGCGATAACAAGGCTGGCTATTGCGCCTGCGGCATCGCCTCCTATTTCGGTCAGGAAGGCGTTTTCATTTTCGCCCATAAGGATTGGGGACCGCAGCCGATACGGTTGCTGATGACCAACCTCGGCTCTTTCGGTCTGTCTCTCGCCACCGCCAAGGACGCGGACATCAAGACCATCGCCGACCTGAAGGGCAAGCGGGTCTCGTGGGTCCAGGGCGGCCCGGCGTTGAATTGGAACGTCTCAGCCTATCTGGCTTTCGCCGGCTTGACCTGGGACGACGTTGAGAAGGTGAAAGTCTCCGGCTTCGCCGCCTCCTTCGATGCGATCATCAATGGCCAGTCCGACGCCGCGTTCTCCAGCACGGTCTCGCCAAGCCCGAAGAAACTCGCCGCGTCACCGCGTGGCCTGCACTGGCCGCCTTTACCGCATAGCGACGAAGCTGGTTGGAAGCGGGTCATGGCCGCAGCGCCGGTTTACAATAAAGTAAACGCGACCATCGGCGCGGAAATCGACAAGAACAACCCCAGCCAACTGTCGAACTATCCCTACCCGATCCTGGTCGCGAATGCCTCCAGGGATGCCGACGAAGTGTATTCCATCGTCAAGGCGATGGTTGACCATTACGACGACTATAAGAATGCCGCCAAGGGCGCCCTGGGCTGGAAGCTCGATGCACAGAACATGACTTGGGCGATGCCCTACCATGATGGCGCCATCCGCTATTGGAAAGAAGTTGGCAAGTGGAACGCCAAGACGCAAGCCCACCAGGACAAGCTGGTTGAGCGTCAGACTGTGATTAAGACAACCTGGGACGCGATGCCCGGCAAGGAAGGCCTGGAGAAAGACGATCTCAAGGCGGCTTGGTCCAAGATCCGTTCCGCAGCGTTGACTGCGGCCGGTTTCGACCCCGTGTTCAAGTAAGCATTTCATAACCAACACGCTTATGAACGACACGAAAACTCAGAGCGAGCCGGCGACTATCGAGCATCGATATCGCCGGCTCAATCCGTTCTGGACCTGGTTGTTAATCGGGCTATCGGTGATCTCGATCATCTTTTCGGCGTATCAGGTCTTTAACCTTGGCCACCTGACGGGCTTCGTCCCGATCGAGAACCAATACTATTACGCGATCGTCGCGCTGTTGCTGCCGACGACCTTCCTGGTCTTTCCGATGTTTCCCAAAAGTGGGCGTGACGGGATGCCCTGGTACGATCTGTTGTTTTTCCTGGTCACCGCCGGGATTTGCATCGCACTCGTCATTTACGCGATCGATATCGTCGATAATGGCTGGGAGTTTTCAGCTCCCGAGGAAATGCAGTGGCTGAGCCTGGCCTTCGTGGCGATCGCCATCGAAGCGGTCAGACGCACCGGCGGCGGCATCGTCACCATCATCATCGCGCTTTTCGCGGCGTATCCCTTGGTCGCCGGCAGCATGCCGGGTGTCTTGGAAGGCACCACGGAGACGATGTTGGACACCGCCGCCTATTACGCGCTCTCGACAGAGGCGCTGATCGGCATTCCGATGCGGGCCTTTGCTGGTCTGGTCATCGGCTTTTTGTTGTTCGGCGTAGCGTTGCAATATACCGGCGGTGGACAGTTCTTTTTGAACCTCGCCTTCGCGCTGCTTGGGCATGTCCGAGGCGGTCCCGCCAAGGTGGCGATCTTCGCGTCCGGTCTCATGGGCTCGATGAGCGGTAGCGTGATCACCAATGTTCTGACCACCGGCGCCTTGTCGATTCCGGCGATGAAACGGACCGGCTTCAAACCTCATGTCGCCGCCGGCGTCGAGGCCTGCGCCT
>JAQBUJ010000001.1 GCA_027623845.1 Pseudomonadota bacterium | reverse complement strand
ACTGGAATTGGGTGACCACATGGGTGGTCGTATAGGGCTCGTACTCGACGTCGAACGGCAGGATCGCATAGAGCGGCGCCGGGTAAACGCCCAGCCCAACGCAGAGGGACGCCGTCAGGAACATCGCCAACAACATATTCCACGGCGCTTCCTTGGGGCGCTTGCCGCTGTCATGGCCGAAGAAGGTGAAGAACGGAATCTTGATCCCGGAATGTTCCAAAACGCCGACCGAGGCGATCAACATGACCACCCAGACCACCATATAGCCTTCGTTGGCCGCGGCGCTCTGGATCAGGCTTTTCGAGATGAAGCCGCTGAACAAAGGGAAAGCGGAGATCGACGCGGCGCCAACGACACAGAAGATCATGGTCAAGGGCATGGTCCGGTATAGGCCGCCAAGCTCCGAGGCCTTGGTGGTGCCGGTACGATGCAGCACGGCGCCCATGCTCATGAATAACAGCGCCTTGTACAGGATATGCGCGAAGGCGTGCGCCGCCGTGCCGTTCAACGCTAACGGCGTGCCAATGCCAATGCCAACCACCATGAAGCCAAGTTGGTTGTTCAGGCTATAGGCCAATACCTTGCGCAGATTGTTTTCGATCGCGGCGAAAAACACCGGAAAGATCGTCATGACAGCGCCGATGTAGATCAATATCTCGGTCCCGGGATACCCCCGGGCGAGCGCGTAGATCGCCAGCTTGGTGGTGAAGGCCGAGAGCACGACGGTCCCGGTCGCGGTCGAAGCGGGATAGGCGTCCTGTAGCCAATTATGCAGGAACGGAAAGGCGCATTTGATGCCAAAAGCGATGAAGATCAGCAAGGTGGCGAGATCCACCAAGCCTCGGTCGATAAAGGCGATCGAACCGGTTTGCGTGACCAGCAGCAGGGTTCCAGCCAGCAACAACACGCCGGAGCCGATCTGGATGATCAGGTAACGCATGCCGGTGTGGTAGGCGCCCTCGGTTCCGCGCGCCCAGATCAGAAAGACCGAGGTGAGGGCCGTCGCCTCCCAAAAAACGAACAGCGAAATCAGGTCGCCGGCGAACACCGCGCCAATCGCGGCGCCGGCGTAAAGCACTGTCATCACCTGCTGTATCGGGTCGCGGACATGCCAAGCGTAAAGCAGGGACAAGAAGGCCGCGATGTTGAAGATCAGACCAAACACAAAGCTTAGTTTGTCGACCCGAAACAAGGTCAGCGTGTAGTCAAGGAAATCGATCTGGATGTGATCGCCATGCGAGATGTTCAGCAGTTGCCAAATGCCGGCGATCGGGATTAGCAGCATTGCCGTGGCCCGGAACCGGCCGTTCGGAATGATCAACGCGATGACCGCGCCGACGATGTACCAGAGGATCGGAGGGATATTCTCAAGCATGACCACCCCCCGCGTGGTTCTGCTTTCCGTCGTGGTTCTGTTTTCCATCGTCGGCGGCCGGCAAGCCATCCTCGGCGTCGACCGAGGTGTCGCCGTAATAATCCTCAGGCCGCTTGATCACGCCGCGCAGCGTTTTGGCCAGCATAACGACGCTGACATAGACCACGAAGCCGAACAGCGGATAGAAACCGAACCACTCCTGGAAGGCGAAATACCCATGCTTTTCATAAAGTAAATCGGCGAACAGCAGTAAGCCCGAAACCGCAGCGAGGGTGATGACCAGGATTTTGGCGTTGGCGACGCACCAGGACAACAGCCGGGTGAACGCGCTGTCTCCGCCTTGCTCTGTCGATGGATGATCATGGGTCATCTGGCGCACCTCAGCCGACGATTGGACGAAGCAGATCGACGACTTCGTCTGCATAGAAAAACAGAACGAGGCAGCCCAGGGCGGTAAGGCACGGGGGAATCACGCAAAGCAGCGGCGCCTCGGCGAGGCCAAACCGAGCGCCCGGCGCGACGGCGGCTCCGACCGGTTGCGGCGCCGGCGCCGGGCGGAAAAAGCCGCGGGCGACCACCGGCATCAAATAGGCGACGTTCAACAGCGAGCTGATCATCAACACCGCGATCACCAGCACCATGCCGGTGTCGGCCGCCGCCAGGGCCAGGTACCACTTGCTCCAGCTACCGGCGAAGGGCGGCAGGCCGATGATGCTGAGCGCGCCGATACAGAAAGCGGCGAAGGTAAACGGCATGACCCGGCCCAGCCCCTGCATATCGCTGATCTCGGTTTTGTGGGTCGCGACATAGATCGCGCCGGCGCACATGAACAGGGTGATCTTGCCCAAGGCGTGGGTGGCGATATGCAAGGCGCCGCCAAGCACGCCGAGACTGCTGGCCAGCGCCGCGCCAAGAATGATGTAGGAAAGCTGGCTGATCGTCGAATAGGCCAGCCGAGCCTTGAGGTTATCCTTGCTGATCGCCACCAGAGAGGCCGCCAGCAGGGTGAAGCTCGCGACCCAGATCAACCAACCCGACGCCCCGGTCTCCGACAACAACTCAATACCGAAGATGTAGATCACCACCTTCAAAACCGTGAAAACCCCGGCCTTCACGACGGCGACTGCGTGCAGCAATGCGCTGACCGGTGTCGGGGCGACCATGGCGGCCGGCAGCCAGCGGTGAAACGGCATCAGCGCCGCCTTGCCGATGCCGAACATATACAGCGCCAACAGGATCGGCAGCATCGTCGGGTCGATCTTGTCGCGCAGGATCCCGCCGATGGTGAAATCCAAGGTTCCGGCGGCGACCCAAGTCCAGATAATCGCGACCAACTGAAAGCCGATCGAGGTGCCGATCAGCAGGCCGAGATAGAGCCGGGCGCCGGACCGGGCCTCGGCGTTCTGCTTGTGCGCAACCAGCGGATAGGTGGAGATCGTCAGGATTTCGTAAAAGATAAACAGGGTGAACATGTTGCCGGCGAACGCGATGCCCATGGAGCTGGCGATGGCGATGGCGAAGCAGATGTAGAACCGGGTCTGATTGGTTTCGTTGGTGCCGCGCATATAGCCGAAGGAATAGAGCGAATTGACGATCCACAGACCGGACGCCACACAGCCGAACAGCATGCCCAACGGCTCGACCTTCAGCATCAGCGGCAAGCCCGGCAGCACCTCGATCAGCATCAATGTCGGCGCGCCGCCGTCCGCCACCTGTTGCAGCAGGCTGATCACCACGGCGAACAACACGCTGGCGGTGATCAGGGTTACTGCTTCGCGCAGGTTCGGGTAACGCCCGGCCCACGCAATGGCGATACCGCCGAGCGATGGGATCAGCAGGGTCAGGGCCAGCGCCATCTCGGTGCTCATGATCCGCCTCCCAGGAAGGTCGCGGCGACCTTGCCGGCAACGGAGGTTGTCAAATCCGCGTCGATGCCGAAGTAGAAATTAGCCACCACCATCAACCAGAGCGGCGCCAGCATCTCCAACGGCGCTTCGCTGACCGGGCCGCGCCCCTCCGGCGCTGCGCCGAAATAGGCCGCCTCGATGATCTTCCAAACGTAGATCACCGCAAGCAGCGAACTGGCGACGATCAGCACGGCGACCGGCCACCAGCCATTCTCCAGCGCCCCCAGGATCAGGTACCATTTGCTGATGAAGCCAACGGTGCTCGGCACCCCGATCAGGCTGAGCCCGGCGCCGGCGATGGCGGCGAAGGTCCAAGGCATCTCGCGCCCGAGGCCGCGCACCCCGTTGATCGAGACCGCGCCGATCCGCAACGCGACACAGCCGAGCGCCATGAAAAGCGCGCCCTTCATCAGCGCATGGTTGAACAGATGCAGCACCGTCGCGGTTAGCCCGGCGACGTTTCCAAGTGCGATGCCGAGCACCATGTAGCCGAGCTGGGCGACGCTGGAATAGGCGAATAACCGCTTCAGGTTGGTCTGGTAGATCGCCGCCGCCGAGCCGATGAACATCGCCAGGATGGCCAACGGCAGGAAGATGTACTCGAAGGTCAGCCCGACAAAGCCATAGCTCGGCCCGAACACGGTGAACAGGAACCGCAGGACCACATAGACCGAAACCTTGGTCGCGGTAGACGCCAGGAACACGGTCACCGTTGACGGCGCATAGGTATAGGCGTTCGGTAACCAAGTGTGCATCGGGAACATTGCGAGCTTGAGGCCCATGCCGACGATGATGAAAGCAAAACCCGCCTGCACCGCGCGATTGTCGACCAGGGGCGGAAGCCGCTCCGCCAAGTCGGTGATGTTGAGGGTGCCGGTGACCATATAAAGCAGGCCGATGCCGATAACGAAGAACGTCGCGCCGACAGTGCCGAGCACCAGATAGTTATAGGCCGCTGTTAGGGCGCGGCGGTCCTGCCGCGCGCCCGCCGCGACCAGCACATAGGCCGACAACGACGAGATTTCCAAAAACACGAAGATGTTGAAAGCGTCCCCGGTGATCGTCCCCCCGAGCAGGCCGGTCAGGCAGAGCAGGTAAGCTGTATAGAACTGGCCGTGCCGGCGCGGATCGACCTCATGGGCGACGCTCAACCGGGCATAGGGCAGGGCGACGGCGCTGATGCCGGAAATGATCAGCAGCACGAAGGCATTGATCGCGTCGACCCGGTATTCAATGCCGAACGGCGGCGCCCAATTGCCCATATGATAAGAGATATCGCCACTGTCCAGCACCTGGATCAACAGCGAGATCGAGGCGAAGAAGGCGAACCAGCTAACCGCCAGAGCCAAGAACCAGGGCTGCCGTCCCCCGCGCAGTAACGAGCAGACCGGCGCCGAGAGCAGCGGTACCGCGACCTGCAGGGCCGCCATGTGTTCAAACAGCAGGCTCACGACAGGGCCTCCTTAACGGCGATCTCTTCTTCGGCGCGCTCGGCGGCGAGGATGTCATCCTCCTCGATGCTGCCGTAGCTCTCGCGAATCCGCACCACCAGCGCGAAGCCGAGCGCCGTGGTCGCAATGCCGACGACGATAGCGGTCAGGATCAGCACGTGCGGCAACGGATTGGAGAATATCTCCGGCTTGCCGGTCAGAATCGGCGCCGTGCCGCCGGTAACCTTGGCCAGGGTGATGTAGAGCAGGAATACCGAGGTTTGAAAGATGTTCAACCCGACAATCTTCTTCACCAGATTGCCGCGTGAAATCACGATATAGAGCCCGATCATCATCAAAATGATGATCAGCCAATAGTTATAGTGGGCGAGGATCGCGTCGAGCATGCCTACCAATCCTCGTCATCGACATCGCGGGTGCGGCCGGCATAGGCGTAGAAGATCGTCACCATGACCGCGGCCACGGTGGTCCCGACGCCGAACTCTATCACCAGGATTCCAAGATGTTGGCCATGCTGTGGGTCCTGGGCGAGCACGTCATAGTCAAGGAACTTGCCGCCCATGACGATGCCGGCGAAACCGGTCAGCGCATAAATAATCAGTCCCACAGGAACCAGGAACCGCAGAGCTTTTGACGGCAGCACCTCGCGGGCGTTATCGACGCCGAAGATCAGAGCGTAAAGAATGAAGGCGGAGGCGAACAACACCCCGGCCTGGAACCCGCCGCCGGGACCGTAGTCACCGTGAAACTGAACGTACAGCGCGAATAGCAGAATGAAGGGAATCAGCAATTTTGAGACGACGCGCAGGATCAGATGATGCTTCATGACGCTGTCTCTTCTGGCTCGGAGCTTTCGGGGTCGTTTCCGGGACCGTGCCTGACCATGCCTTCATCGTCTTCGTCTTCGCGGCGCCGGCCGAGCAGGAACATCACGCCGATGCCGGCGGTAAAGATCACCGCCACTTCGCCCAACGTGTCATAGCCCCGATAGCTGGCCAGGATCGAGGTCACGATATTCGGCACGCCGATATCGTTCCGCGACCCCTCAATATACACCGGCACCACATGCTGCAGCGCCGGGGCGTTCGGATCGCCATAGGCCGGCATGTCGCTGGTCGCGTAGATCAACGCGCCGCCGGTCGCGATCACCACCAATAAAGCCGGCAGCGAAAACCGCGGAGGCCGGTGCTCGCGCCGTTGGGTCAACGCAAGCGTGCCCAGCATCAGGACGGTCGAGATGCCCCCCCCAACCGCCGCTTCGGTGAACGCAACATCAACCGCATCCAGGGCAACCAGCAATCCAGCCGAGAGCAGACTGAACGCGCCGGTCAACGCGGCGACGGCGAATAGATGACGCAGCAGCATGATCGCCACTGCGCTGAAGCACAGCATCGTCAGCAGCACGATGTTGACGATCGTGATCATTTCCGCGCCCATCACTTCGCGCTCCCTCGGCGCACCGATGTCGCCTCGATATCCTCATCCGACACCAGCGCCGGCTTCAACCCCATGGTGCGCGCCGCATTGGCCACCGCGTGGGTAGCGGTGGGGCTGGTGAAGAAGATAAACAACGAGATCAAGATCAGCTTGACGGTGACCAGACTGAAACCGGCTTGCAGCATCATCCCGATCAACAGCAATTCGGCGCCGAGCGTGTCGGTGATCCCGGCGGCGTGCAGGCGGGTGAAGAAGTCGGGCAGGCGCAACATGCCGATGGTGCCGACTAGAACCAGGAAACTGCCGGCGGCCAAGAACGCGCCGGAGGCGATATCGAGGATCATCTCCATCAATCGATTTCCTCGCGGTCGGCCGACTCGGCACTGGAGAGCCCGAGATTGCGGTAGCGGAAGAATTTAAGGACGGCGATGGTGCCGATGAAATTGACCAGCGCATAAAGCAGCGCGATATCCAAAAATTCGGGGCGATCGGTGAGGAACCCGAGGGCACCGATCAGCAGCACCGTCTTGGTGCCGAAACTGTTTACCGCCAGCACCCGGTCGAACAGGGTCGGGCCGGCAAAGGCGCGAATTAACGTCAAGGCCATGGCGACGAGAAGGGCGGCGGTGGCTCCGATAAACAAGGCTCAGCGCTCCTCAAGGGCGGTCACCCGACCGTCCATGTCGCCGTTGAGCACCCCGTCCGCCAGCTCTTGCGACAGGGCGTGAACGATGATCTCGTCACCCTCGATATCGACCGCGACCGTCCCCGGCGTCAGGGTGATCGAATTGGCGAAGATGACCATTCCCAGATCGGTCTTTTGCGTCGCCTTGACCCGAACCACCCGCGGGGAAATCGGCAAACTCGGCGCCAACACGATCTTGGCGACATCGATATTGGCCTTGAAGACCTCCTTGGCCAGCCAGCCCCAATAGCCAAAGATCCATCCCTTCAAATGCATGGGGAAGGTCTCTCGGTCATACAGATCCATACGATGGGCGATATACAGCACGAGCAGCACCGAGGCGCCGCCGAGCGAAATCAGCAACGGCCCGAAATGCCCGGACATCAACAACCAAAACCCAAATAGGCTGGCGCCCAATCCGACGATATGCACCATTCAGCTCGTGCCCCCGGCCCGGTTCAAAGCGCGTTTGATCGTTCATGGCCTAAACCATTGGCCGGCAAAACTCTTGCCGCGCGCCGCCGTGTTAATGGCATATTCGAAGAAATTCGCCAAGCCCGTGAAAACCCGGGCGGCGTCGATTAGCAAGGATCTGAAAAAGGATAAGAGTCATGACATGGTTTTCGACATCTGCGGCGCAAGGATTGCCCGGCGACCGGTTGGAGGCGCTGTGGTCCCGCGATGGGGCGCTTGGGGTACCCGGCGCCCATAACGCGCTGGCCGGACTGTTGGCCCGCGATGCCGGTTTCGAGGCGCTGTATCTCTCGGGCGGGGCCTTGTCCGCCAGTCTGGGCCTGCCGGATCTGGGGATGATGACGACCGAGGAATTGCTGTTGTTTGTGCGGGTGATCACCCGATCCACCGGCTTGCCGCTGATCGTCGATGGCGACACCGGCTATGGCGAAGCGTTGAACGTCATGCGGTTGGTCCAGGACCTTGAGGCCGCCGGCGCCGCCGGGGTTCAACTGGAGGATCAATTGCTGCCGAAGAAATGCGGCCACCTCTCCGATAAGTTGTTGAACGACCCCGAATCGATGGCGGCGAAGATCGCGGCGGCGCGCCAGGCTCGCACGCATCTGCGAATCATCGCCCGTACCGATGCCGCCGCCTCCGAGGGGCTTGCCGGGGCGATCGCCCGGGGCAAACTCTATGTCGAGGCCGGCGCCGACGTGATCTTTCCCGAAGCGCTGACCTCGCCCGAGGATATGCGGGCGTTCAACGATGCGGTTGGTGCGCCAACCCTGGCCAATATGACAGAATTCGGCCGCACCCCGTATCTCAGCCAAAGCGCATTCGCCGATCTCGGCTTCAAGATCGTGATTTGGCCGGTCACTTCGCTACGTTGCGAGGCTAACGCGATGCGGGATCTTTACGGCCATCTGGCCGAGCACCGCGGGCAGGGCGGCTATCTCGACCAGCTGATGACCCGCAAGGATATCTATCAGGCGATCGGCTATCACGACTATGAGGCGCTGGATAACAGCATCGCCCAAAGCGTCGTGCCGGACGACGCGCGACCTGCTTAGGCGCTGGCGATGATTCGCGCCCGCAACATCGCCAAGGCGGCGTGCAGCGTCGCCAGCCGGACCGCCGCGCGGTCGCCCTCGAAAACGTGGCGTGCGTGCCCGGTACCGGCCCCCGATAAGGCGCAACCGAAATGCACCAGGCCAACCGGCTTGGCCTCGGTGCCGCCGCCGGGACCGGCGACGCCGGTGACGGCGATGGTAAGGCCGGCGCGGGAACGCTCAAGCGCGCCTTCGGCCATCGCCCGGGCGACCGGCTCACTGACCGCGCCATGCTCGATGACCAACTGCATCGGCACCCCGAGCATCTCGTTCTTCGCTTCATTGGAGTAGGTGACGAACCCCCGATCAACCACGGCGGAGGACCCGGCGATCTCAGTCAAGCAGCCGGCGATCAGGCCGCCGGTGCAGCTTTCCGCCGTCGCCAACATCACGCCAGCCTCGCGGCATAACCCAAGCAGTTCGCTGGCCGCGTCGCATAAATCATCGGGAAAATTTCTCACAAATATCTCCATTTATAGATAAAATTCAATACATTAAAAGATTTTTCTCATCCAATATATTGAATTAACTTCAACCCTATCCAAACCACGGCTGCGCCTTGAATGCCGGCCAGGACATCGTCGATCATGACGCCGAGCCCGCCACTGATCGTGCGGTCGGCCCATCCGGTTGGCCAGGGCTTGATGATGTCAAAGAACCGAAAGGCGGCAAAGGCGGCGGCATAAAACCAAAGGTCAAGCGGCACCACTAACAGCACGATCCACTGTCCGACCACTTCGTCGATGACGCAGGCGCCGGCGTCATGGGTTCCTGTCGCTTTGGCATATCCGGCGCAAGCCCAAACCCCAATCCCGAAGACCAGGACGATGCCGACCATCAATGCCGCCGGCCCGGCCTCGGCGACAATGAACCAGCCCATCGCCAGCGCCGCGAGCGAGCCCCAAGTGCCCGGCGCCTTCGGCAACCAGCCGATGCCAAAGACCGTGGCCAGCAATACCGCCGGGTTCGCCAGCGAGGGGCGGGGCTCAGCCATGGTCGATCGGCACCCGGACGCTGGCGCTGGCCTGGGCGGCGATCCCCTCGGCGCGGCCAGTGAAACCCAAGCGTTCCGTCGTTGTCGCCTTGACGCTCACCCGATCGATGGAAATTTCGAGAATGTCGGCGATCCTGGCCCGCATCGCCTGGCGGTGCGGCCCGATCTTCGGTCGCTCGCAGATCAAGGTCACGTCGGTGTTGATGATCTCGCCGCCCTGGGCGCGCAGCAGACCGGCGGCATGGGCGAGGAAGCGATCCGAGGCGGCCCCGCGCCATTGCGCCTCGCTGGGCGGAAAATGCGCGCCAATATCCCCCGCCGCGATCGCCCCGAGCAACGCGTCGGTCAGCGCATGCAAGGCGACATCGGCGTCAGAATGGCCCAACAGGCCCTGGTCGTGCGGAATCGCGACGCCGCAAAGCATGACATGGTCGCCGGCGCCGAGTCTGTGCACGTCAAAGCCGGCGCCGGTCCGGGTTTCGAAGCCCGAGGACAAGTGCCGCGCCGCCCGTTCGAAATCTTCTGGTCGGGTGATCTTGAACAACGATTCATCCCCGGCGACGGCGGTCACCGTTAACCCGGCGCGCTCAGCAAGCGCGGCGTCATCGGTGAGCGATTGTCCAGCATGATCGCGATGCCCTTGCAGGATCGATGCGAAGTGAAACCCCTGCGGCGTCTGCGCCCGGACCAGCCCGGTGCGATCGACGGTCGCCGATATCGTTCCGGCCTCGACTCGTTTCAGGGTATCGACGACCGGCAGTACCGGCAGCGCCGCCGGACTGTGATCAAGCGTCTCAAGCAATCGATCGATCACCGCGCCCGGCAGGAACGGGCGCGCCGCGTCGTGGATCAGCACCCGCTCCGGCCGTCGCAGCGCCAGGGATTCAAGGCCAAGGCGTACCGACTCCTGTCGCGCCGCGCCGCCTTCGACCGGGTCCGGCAGCGGCAGATGGGCGCAGGCCTGGCGGTAAAGATCGCCCTGTCCGGGGGCGATGACGACGGCCACTCCATCGATGCCCGGATGATGCAACAAGGCCGCCGCGGCGCGGGCGACGATGGCTTCTCCGGCCAGCCGTCGATACTGCTTGGGAAGCCCGCCGCCGGCCCGTTCACCCTGTCCCGCCGCCACCACCAGGCCCCAGGTACCGCCGCCGCTATCCCGCATGATCATTTTTCCCGTTTCAGGCGCACGCATCTTCACGTGCTTGGCCCGCGCCATGATATAGTCGCGCCATGGCGCTGTCTTTGGTCTTCAGTCTTTCGGCTCTCACGGCTCTGGTTCCCGCCGCCGTGCTGCCTTTTCGCGAGCGCGAAGGCGGCCTGATGCTGCGCTGGATGTGGTTGGGGTTGGCCGCCGCCGGGCCGACGCTGTGGTCTATCGTTTTATTGGCCGGTCATTGGCGGGCGGATTTTTCTGTCGCCCTGTGGCTGTCGATCTCCGCCAGTCTGCTGTGCTTCCTCGTGGTATGTCTGATCAATCGGACCGCCGTCCGTCTGGCGCCTTTGCTGCTGCCCTATCTGTTTGTGTTGGGACTTGCGGCCACGGTTTTCCAGACCACCGAGGGGCGGGAGATGGCCGCCTCGCTGCCGCCGGCCTGGGTGATCGTCCACGTCGCCTGTTCGATCGCCACCTATGCGCTGGTGACCTTGGCGGCGGTGGCCGGCCTGTCGGTTTTCCTGAGTGAGCGCGCCTTGAAGCGTAAAACCGTCAACGCAATGACGGCTCGGTTGCCGGCGGTCATGGACGCTGAACGGCTTCAGGTCGGCCTGCTGATTGCGGCGATCATCGTGCTGTTGGCCGGGCTGCTCAGCGGCATGGCTTTGCAGATCCAGGAAACCGGGCAAGTACTGGTCGCCGACCATAAATCGATCCTCAGCATCGCGGCGTTTGTCACCATCGCCGGTATGCTTGTTGCGCACCGCCGCTTTGGCATGCGCGGGCGGGTGGCGGCGCGGATTGTTTTGCTTGCCTACCTGTTGTTGACCCTGGCCTATCCCGGGGTGAAATTTGTCCATGATGTCTTGCAAGCGGCGGTTTAGAAGATAAGCGTTGGTCTTTTGGGTCGGCACGTGTATTTTGCACAATTCATAGGCACTATCGGAATCTGCTAAAAAAATGGGCATTCAAGTTGGACCCGTCCTGCTCGACGCACCGGTTTTGCTGGCGCCGATGTCGGGCGTTACAGATGAGCCGTTTCGCAAGCTCGTTCGGCGTAGCGGTGTCGGCCTGGTGGTCTCCGAAATGATCGCCAGCGGGGCGATGATCCGGGCGGTGCGCGAGGAGATCCAGAAGCTGGCGAGCGACTGCGCCGAGGAATATCCGATGGCGGTGCAGCTTGCCGGATGGGACCCGGCGGACATGGCCGAGGCGGCGCGTCTCAACGAGGATCGCGGGGCGGCGATCATTGATATCAACATGGGATGCCCGGCCAAGAAAGTCGTCAACAAGCTCGCCGGATCAGCCCTGATGCGCGAAGAGGACCTGGCCCGGCGGATCATCGAGGCGGTGGTCAACGCAGTGTCGGTGCCGGTCACCTTGAAGATGCGAACCGGCTGGGACGACGAGAACCGCAACGCCCCGGCCTTGGCCCGTATCGCCGAGGACGCGGGGATAAAAATGCTTACCGTGCATGGCCGAACCCGCTGCCAAATGTATACCGGTCAGGCGGATTGGCGGTTCATTGGCACGGTGAAACAAGCCGTCGGCATTCCCGTCATCGCCAATGGCGACATCGAAACGGTCGAGGATGCAGCCGAGTGTCTGCGGGTCTCTGGCGCCGACGGGGTGATGATCGGGCGCGGCGCCTATGGCCGGCCGTGGTTCCCCAATCAGGTGGTCAACTATCTGCGCGACGGGGTTCGCCTCGCTGATCCGAGTTTGGCCGAGCAACGCGAAACCCTGCTTGAGCATGTCGACACGATGTTGAGTCACTATGGCGCGGCTGTCGGCGCCCGCATCGCCCGCAAACATATCGGCTGGTACACCAAGGGGCTGCCGGACTCGGCCCGGTTTCGCCAAGCGATCAATACCTCGGCTGACCCTGTCCAGGTCTTCGATGCGATCGCTGCGTTGTACGATAGCGCCGGCGAAAGACTGGCGGCGTGATGACCGGCGGAACGATCACGCGCACGGCGCCAGACCGGCGCACAGCCCAGGAATACGGAGCGATCCTCAACGCTTTGCCGCACCCGGTGATGACCATCGAGGCGAATAACGCGGTGAAATTCCTGAACTCGGCCGCCGAAACCTTCTTCGATGGCAGCGCCGCGGTCCTGGTCGGTCAACAACTCGCCGGTCTGATACCCGCCGACAGCCCCCTGTTCAGCATGATCGAGCAAGCCCGGAGCACCGGCAGCAGCTTTGCCGATTACGACCTGCTTTTGGAGAGCCCTCGGCTTGGGGTAAAGGTGGTGAATATCGAGGTGTCGCCGATTGCCGAAAGCCTTGGCGACCTGGCGATCACGCTGTTCGAGCGCTCGATCGCGCGCCGTTTGCATCACCAATTGCAGTTTCGCGGCGCCGCGCGCTCGGTCTCGGCGATGGCGGCGATGCTGGCGCATGAGGTGAAGAACCCATTATCGGGCATTCGCGGCGCCGCCCAACTGCTGGAACAGACCATAGACAGCGGCGACAGAAATCTCACCCAACTCATCTGCAATGAGACCGATCGCATCGTCGCGCTGGTCGATCGCATGGAGGTGTTCGCCGACGAGCGCCCCATTCGCAAAGCCGCGATCAACATTCACGAGGTGCTCGACCATTGCCGCCGCGTCGCCGAGACGGGGTTTGGCCGCCACGTGACCTTCGTCGAACGTTATGACCCGTCATTGCCGGCAGCGCTGGGCAACCGGGATATTTTGATCCAGTTGTTTCTCAATCTGCTGAAGAACGCCTGTGAAGCCTTGCCGTTGGCGACCGGCGGCGAGGTGCAATTGTCGACCGCCTATCGCCACGGCATGCGGCTGGCGGTTGGCGGCACCGGCGATCGCTTGGATCTGCCTTTGTTGGTCTCAATCCAGGACAATGGGGTGGGCATTCCCGAGGATCTGCGGGCCAATCTGTTTGAGCCTTTTGTGACCTCAAAGGCATCTGGAACCGGTCTCGGCCTTGCTTTCGTCGCCAAGGCGGTCGCCGATCACGGGGGCGTGGTGGAACTGGATTCTGAGCCGAGGCGGACGATTTTTCGGGTCACCTTGCCGATCTCCACCGCCGACAGCGAGGCCGAGGCGAGCGCCGCGCCGCATATCCGCCGCTTCACCGTCGGAGCCGGACGGTGAGCGTCGGGCGGGCCACCATTTTGATCGCCGATGATGATCCGGCGATCCGCACCGTGCTGACCCAGGCCTTGACCCGCCTTGGTCACGAGGTCCGCTCGACCGGAACGGCGGCGAACCTTTGGGCCTGGATCAAAAACGGCGACGGCGATCTCGTGGTCACCGATGTTGTCATGCCGGATGAGAACGGCCTGGATCTGCTGCCGCGAATCCGCCGCCTACGCCCGGAGCTTCGGGTCATTGTGATGAGCGCCCGTAATACCTTGCTGACGGCGGTGCAGGCGAGCGAGCGCGGCGCTTTTGACTATCTGGCCAAGCCGTTCGATCTATCGAAATTGACCGAATCCGTCGGCAAGGCGCTGTCGAGCGCGTCGGACATGGCGCTGGAAGCCGGCGCGGCGCAACCGCCGGATGGCGATGAGGCGATGCCGCTGATCGGTCGCTCGCCGCCGATGCAGGAAATTTACCGGGTCATGGCCCGGTTGATGGGAACCGATCTCACGGTGATGATCGCCGGCGAATCCGGGACCGGTAAGGAATTGATCGCCCGGGCCTTGCATGACTATGGCAAACGGTCCACCGGGCCGTTCGTGGCGATCAACATGGCGGCGATCCCGCGCGAGTTGATTGAAAGCGAGCTGTTTGGCCACGAAAAAGGCGCTTTCACCGGTGCCGCCACCCGCTCCACCGGGCGGTTCGAGCAAGCCCAGAACGGCACATTGTTTCTCGATGAGATCGGCGATATGCCGCCGGAAGCGCAAACCCGCTTGCTCAGGGTTCTGCAGGAAGGTGAGTACACCTCGGTGGGTGGGCGGGCGCCGATCCAGGCGAATGTCCGGATTATCGCCGCGACGCACCGCGATTTGCGCCAGTTGATACGCCAGGGTTTGTTTCGCGAAGATCTGTTCTATCGCCTGAACGTGGTGCCGATCCGGCTGCCGGCGCTGCGCGAGCGCCGCGAGGACATTCCCGATCTGGTGCATCATTTCCAGCATCAGGCGGTCAATCTCGGTCTGCCGTCGAAAAGCATCGATGCGGCCGGGTTGAAGGTGCTGATGGCGCATTCCTGGCCCGGCAATGTGCGGGAGCTTGAAAATCTGGTGAAGCGTCTGGCGGCGCTTTACGCCGAGGAGGTCGTCGGCGCCGAAGCCATCACCCATGAACTGATCGAGCAATCGGAAAGCCCGGCGCCCGAGGAAGGCGGTCGATCAGAGAATTTGACCGACGCGGTGGATCGCCACCTGCGGGCCTATTTCGAGGCGCATGAGGACGAATTGCCGGCCACTGGCCTGTACGAGCGGATCATTCGCGAGGTCGAGCGGCCGTTAATCGCCCAATCCCTTGAGGCGACTAACGGCAATCAATTGCGTGCGGCGGCGTTACTTGGGCTGAACCGAAACACCCTACGCAAGAAGATCCGCGGGTTGGACATCCCGGTGGTGCGCGGCTTAAAGTGACGGTCTGGGCGCACGCATCAGACAAGGAGAGTGGTCTGCCGCAGCGAACCCGACCGGAGACGATATGACCGACTCGGTACTACCGGGGACCGGCCAAGCGGGGATGGCCACCGAAAGACCGCCACCCGACGCCGCCGCGCCAAGGGAAGAGTTATCCCCGGGTGAAATTTCCCCAGGTGAGTTATCCCCGAGTGATAACGCTCCGGGCGGCATTGACGCCTCGGACAGCCAATCATCGGGAAATTCACCGACGCCCGTCGACCGGCGGCAAATGTTGCGCGATTGGGTTCAGCGGGTCGGCCTGGTGCGTAAGGCGGCCTATGCCCTGACCTTGCTGGCCATCGCCTCTGGCGTCGGCAGCTATACCACCTTCGCCAATGCCGGGCCGGCGGGACCGGACCCACAAGTCGTGCTCGGCCTGCTGTATCTGAATCTGTCGCTGTTATTGGTGCTGGTGGCGTTGGTGGCGCACCGGCTGGTCAATCTTTGGTCGCAGCGCCGTCAGGGCCTGGCCGGCTCGCAATTGCATGGCCGCTTGGTGATGCTGTTCAGCGTCGTTGCCGTCACCCCGACCATCGTTGTCGCGGTCTTCTCGGTGCTGCTGTTTGATTTCGGCATCCGCTCCTGGTTCAGCGAGCGTATTGGCACCGCCGTTCGGGGCTCGCAGGCGGTCGCCGAGGCCTATTTGGAAGAGCACCGCCGCAATATCCTCGGCGACGCCTTGGCGATGGCCAGCGATTTGAACCGGGATTCCGCCATCCTGTTGTCGCGGCCTCAACGTCTGGGCCAGGTGCTGCGCGCCCAGGCGGCGATTCGTAATCTGAGTGAAGTGGTGGTCTTCGAAGGCGCCGGCAAGGTATTGGCCCGCGCCGGCCTCAGCCTCACATTCGATTTTGAACCCTTTCCCGAAGACGCCTTCCGCCGCGCCAGAGCCGGCGAGGTGGCGACCCTTACCAGTGACGTCGATCGGATCAGGGCGATCGTTCGCCTTGAGGGGTTCGTTGACGCCTATCTTTATCTCGGACGCTATGTCGAGCCGGAAATCCTGGCCTATATCGATCGCACCAAGCAGGCGGTGGCGCAGTATCGCGAGTTGGAAGGCCGGCGCATCGATATTCAGATTACTTTTGCGCTGATCTTCGCCGTGGTCTCGTTGCTTTTGCTGTTCGCGGCGATTTGGGTGGGGCTGAATCTGGCCACGCGGCTGGCCGGACCGGTTAGTGATCTGATCGGCGCGGCCGAGAAAGTCAGCGCCGGGGACTTGAGTGCGCGGGTCGGCGAGGGGGAACTCAGCGAGCTTGGCACGCTCAGCCGAGCCTTCAATCGAATGACCCGGCAGCTGGCGGCCCAGCGTAATGATCTGATCGATGCGCATCGTCAGGAAGATACCCGGCGGCGGTTTACCGAGGCGGTGCTCGGCGGGGTTTCAGCCGGGGTCATCGGCTTGGACGCCAGCGGTCGGATAAACCTGCCGAACCGATCGGCGGCGCACCTGCTTGATATCGCGCTTGCCGACCTCGCCGATTGCCGCCTGGAGGACATCGTGCCGGAGTTGAGCGCCTTGCTCGATCAGGCGCGAAAACGCCCGTCCCGGCGCGCCGAGGGGCAGGTTGAGCTTTCGCGCGGTGACCGCAGGATCACCCTGCTTTGCCGCATTTCCGCTGAAATGTCGGATGGGGAAATCACCGGCTTCGTCGTGACTTTTGACGATATCTCGGAATTACAATCGGCTCAGCGAAAGGCCGCCTGGTCCGATGTGGCGCGGCGCATCGCCCACGAAATCAAAAACCCGCTGACGCCTATCCAGCTTTCGGCGGAGCGCTTGAAGCGCAAATATCTGGGCCAGATCACCAAAGACGCCGACACTTTCGAAGCTTTGACTGAAACCATCGTTCGCCAGGTCGAGGATATCGGTCGCATGGTCGATGCATTCTCGGAATTCGCCCGGATGCCGGCGGCGGTCTTCCAGGAGGCCAACCTGGCGACGCTGTTGCGCGAACAGACCGCGCTTCAGGATACCGCGCATCCGGAGATCCATTTCGAGCTTACTCTGCCGGACCGAGATATCCCGCTGCTGTGCGACGCACGCCAAGTTCGCCAAGCGTTAACCAACCTGCTGCAAAACGCCGCCGATTCGATAGAGTCGCGCGCGCAGCAGGATGATCCGGCCCCCGGCGCCATTGAGATCAGCGTGACGGCGGATCAACATCACGCCTTAATCATGATTTGCGACAATGGCCGTGGCTTGCCGGTGGTTGACCGGCATCGATTGACCGAACCTTACGTGACCACCCGAGACAAGGGGACCGGTCTGGGACTCGCCATCGTCAGAAAAATCATGGAAGATCATGACGGTGAAATTCGGATACTCGACCGTGATGGTGGAGGCGCCATGGCGATCCTGGAATTTCCTATGATCACCGAACGGATCACCGCCGAAACCGATCGGGAAGCCGGTACGACGGTCGATATTGCAAACGATCCCAGCCAGGGAAAGGCGGGCACGCATGGCGAATGATATCCTGATCGTCGATGACGAGGCGGACATCCGTGCGTTGATCGCCGGCATATTGGAAGACGAAGGCTACGACACCCGACAAGCCGGCGATTCAGATCAGGCATTGGCCGAGGTGAACGGCCGGATTCCGGGGCTACTGATCCTCGATATTTGGCTGCAGAACAGCACGCTTGATGGTTTAGAGATCCTCGACCGGGTCAAGGAAGCGCATCCGAGCCTTCCGGTCATCATGATCAGCGGCCACGGCACCATCAAGACGGCGGTCAACGCGATCAAACGCGGCGCTTATGACTTCATCGAGAAACCGTTCAAGGCCGACCGATTGCTGCTGCTGGTCCGGCGCGCGGTCGAGGCGGCGCGGTTGAAACGCGAAAATATCGAACTGTTGCGCAAGGTCGGGGCGAGCAACGATCTGATCGGCAGCTCGCCAGGGTTGACCCAGATCCGATCGGCGGTCGAAAAGGTCGCGCCAACCAATAGCCGGGTGCTGATCACCGGACCGGCTGGCGCCGGCAAGGAAGTGGTCGCCGGCATGATCCACGCCAAGTCCGGGCGGATGGATGGACCGATGGTGGTGCTGAATTGCGCGACCTTGAATCCGGAACGCCTGGAGACCGAACTGTTCGGCACCGAAAACCCCGAGACCGGCTTTGCCAACGGCCATACCGTCGGCGTCTTCGAGCGGGCCCATAAGGGGACGCTTTTCCTTGACGAAGTGGCGGACATGCCTCTGGAAACTCAGGGGAAAATCGTTCGAGTGCTGCAGGAGCAGCGGTTTCGGCGGGTCGGCGGCAAGATTGAAGTCGAGGTCGACGTTCGGGTGATCGCCTCGACAAATCGGGATCTGCAGCAGGAGATCTCGACCGGGCAGTTCCGCGAGGATTTGTTTTACCGCCTCAATGTCGTGCCGGTACGGGTTCCGGCCCTGCGAGAGCGACGCGAGGATATCCCCAAGCTTACCCGACATTTCCTGCGCCAGTCGGCGGAAGTTTCCGGCATGCCGCTGCGAGAAATTTCCGAGGATGCATTGGCGGCGCTACAGGCCTATGACTGGCCCGGCAATGTGCGGCAGTTGCGCAACGTCATCGATTGGCTGCTGATCATGGCGCCGGGAACATCGCGCGATATGGTTCGCGCCGATATGCTGCCGCCGGAAATCGTATCGGTGACGCCGACCACGTTGCAGTTGGACCGGGGGGTGGAAATCATGGGCATGCCGCTACGCGATGCCCGGGAAACCTTCGAGCGGGAATATCTTTTGGCCCAGGTCAACAGATTCGGCGGCAACATCTCGCGCACCGCGAGTTTTGTCGGAATGGAGCGCTCGGCGCTACACCGAAAACTTAAGTCGCTGGGCGTGACTCAAGGGGAGCGGCCGGTCAAAACCGGTTGATGCCACGCGATGAAGGTGGTTATTTGCGGCGCTGGCCAGGTCGGGACCAGCATCGCTCAGCATTTAGCGAGCGAAAACAACGATGTCACGGTCATCGACCAGGACGCGAGCCTGGTGCAGAGGATCAGTGAGACCTTGGATGTTCGCAGCATTCAAGGTCTGGCGTCGCAACCGAACATTCTGGAGCAGGCCGGCGCCAAAGACGCCGATATGTTGATCGCGGTGACCTTCTCGGATGAGGTCAACATGGTCGCCTGTCAGGTCGGCCATTCGCTATTCAATATTCCCACCAAGATCGCCCGGGTACGCCAACAGGAATACTTGAAGCCAATCTGGGGTGACCTGTATAGCCGCGACAACATGCCGATCGATGTCATCATCTCGCCGGAGCGCGAGGTGGCGCGGGCGATCGGTCGGCAGCTTCAGGTTCCCGGCGCCTTTGACGTTGTGCCGATGGCTGATGGGTTGATCCGGGTGGTCGGGGTTCGCTGCGATGAGGATTGCCCGATCATCAACACCCCGATGCGTCAACTCACCCAGCTTTTCCCCGATCTAAACATTGTCATCGTCGGCATTATTCGGAACGACAAAGGGATCGTGCCAAAATCCGACGACCAGATGTTGGCCGGCGATCAGGTCTATTTTATCTGCGATATCGCTCATCTCAGTCGCGCCATGGCGTCCTTCGGCTATGAAGAAGAGGAGGGCCGCAGCGTTATTATCGCCGGCGGCGGTAATATCGGCCTGACCCTGGCCGAGGAAATCGAGCTTGAGCATGCCGGCGTTCGGGCCAAGGTCATCGAATTCGATAAGGAACGGGCGAAATACGTCGCCCAAACGCTGGACCACACCATGGTTCTGAACGGTGACATTCTCGATCTGGAGATCCTTGAGGAAGCCAATGTTTCGGAGACAGAGACCTTCGTCGCGGTTTCCAATGACGATGAGGTGAACATCATCGGCTCGCTATTGGCCAAGCGGGCCGGCGCCAAACGAACCGTCGCTTTGATCAACAAACACTCCTATGCCCCGCTGGTCACCACGCTCGGCATCGACGCGGTGATCAATCCGCGGGTTATCACCGTCTCTTCGATTTTGCAGCATGTGCGGCGGGGCCGCATTCGCGGCATTTATTCGGTGCGTGAGGATTTCGGCGAGGTCATCGAAGCCGAGGCGCTGGAGACCTCGCCCTTGGTCGGCAAGCCCTTGCGGGACGCCAAGTTGCCTCCGGGAGTGATCATCGGCGCCATCCTTCGGGGCGAAACGGTGATCGTGCCGCGCGGAGCGACCGTGATCAACGCCCATGACCGGGTGGTCTTGTTCGCGACCTACGAGGCGGTGAAAAAGGTCGAGAAACTGTTCGCCGTCCGGCTTGACTTCTTCTGACCGGCGGTTCCACTGTCAAACCTTCCAGCGCCTCTAGAACAAGGGCTACGAGCATGTCCAGAATCGCCTATGTAAACGGGCGCTACATACCGCATGGCGACGCCGTGGTGCATGTCGAGGATCGCGGCTACCAGTTCGCCGACGGCGTCTATGAGGTGGTGCTGGTGCATCGCGGGCGTTTGGTTGACGAGGAGCCGCATCTCGACCGGCTCGACCGATCGCTTCGAGAACTGCGGATCGATCAGCCGATGCGGCGTGCGCCTTTGCGCCAGGTGATGCGGGAAATGGTCCGGCGCAACCGCCTTAGCGACGGCATGGTCTATATCCAGGCGACCCGTGGTGTCGCTCGGCGCGATCATCCATTCCCTAAAAACACCCGACCGGCCCTGGTGATGACCGCGCGCCGGCTTGCTCTGCCGACCCCGACCAAGACCGAGGAAGGGGTTAAGGTGCTGACCATCCCGGATATCCGCTGGGCCCGCTGCGACATCAAGTCGGTCTCGCTTTTGCCGAACGTACTGGGCAAGCAACAAGCCCGCGAGGCCGGCGCCTACGAGGCCTGGCAGGTAACCACCGATGACTTCGTGACCGAGGGCACATCGACCAATGCCTGGATCGTCACGCCGGCGGGGGAACTGGTCACCCGGCATCTGGGCAATGAAATCCTGAGCGGCATCACCCGCGCGGCGATGGTCGCCTTGGCGGCCGAGCAGGGCATTGCCTTTGTCGAGCGTCCGTTTACCGTGACGGAGGCCAAAGGCGCACGCGAGGCTTTCGTCACCTCGGCCACCTCGTTCCTGACCCCGGTGACGCAAATCGACGATGTGGTTATTGGTAACGGCAAGGCGGGCTCGTTGAGCGTGCGGTTGCTTGACGCCTATCTCGCGCATGCCGCTGGCAGCGGCGCGTCATCATGATCCAGGACGCCGGACTAACCCGGCCCGAAGCGGTGATCTTCGACTGGGACGGCACCCTAGCCGACAATTGGGGCGCCATTGGGCGATCGCTCAACGCGACGTTCAGCGCCTTCGACCGACCGACCTGGAGCATGGAGGAGGTCCGGCAACGGACCAAACAATCAGCCCGCGACGCCTTCCCGACATTGTTCGCTGAGCATTGGGAGCAAGCGCTGGCGTATTTTTACGACCGGTTCGAGGAATTTCACGCTGACGAGGTGCGTCCACTGCCCGGCGCGGCGGATTTGTTGCGGATACTGACTGAGGGCGCGATCTCGATGTCCGTGGTGTCGAATAAAAACGGCGGCTATCTGCGGATCGAGGCGGAGCGGCTGGGCTGGACGCATCTTTTCGGCAACATCGTCGGCGCCACCGATGCGCCTCGGGACAAGCCGGCCGTCGACCCGGTGCATTTGGCGCTCGCCGGATCAGGGCTCAATCCCGGCGCCAGTATCTGGTTCGTCGGCGATACGGCTTCCGATCTGGAATGCGCCCATCGAAGCGATTGCGTGCCGATCCTCATCGAGGGCGGCGCGGTTACCGCCCAAGAGCTTGCGGACTGGCGTCCCCAGGCGGTTTTCCCATCCTGTATGGCACTGGCCGATGCGTTCCTGGATTGTACTGGAGGCTGAACACCCTATATTGCAGGGGTAGCGTTGATAGTCGGGGCTATGCGCCTGTGACGTCCCCAACGCTTTAGACAAGCCGAAGATTACCGACAAACATCGACCCTCTCGACGAGACAAGGTGCCTTGAAGGCGCCATCAACAAGAAAAGGCCAGATCCATGGCGAGCGAAAAAAGCCAGAATGTGCAGGAGGTTTTCCTCAACACCATTCGTAAGAACAAGGTCGCTGTCACGATCTTCCTGGTTAACGGCGTGAAACTGCAGGGTATCGTTACGTGGTTTGATAATTTTTCGTTGTTGTTGAAACGGGACTCGCACGTTCAGCTTGTCTACAAGCACGCGATTTCCACGATCATGCCGGGCCAGCCGATCCAGCTTGGCGACACCAGCGAGGAAGACGCCTGACGTGAAGCGCCACACCAAGGCGGGCGCCGAGCTGGATGCTGAAATAGCCCAGATGGGCAGCGGTCGCGCGATGGTCCTGCATCCGGACGTCGATACCCGAGAGACCCGAGGCGCCAGCGGGCAGCGGCGGTCAGCGGAGGAACGGTTGGCCGAGGCCCTCGGTCTGGCCGAGGCCATTGACCTTGAAATTACCTATACCGAGATCGTGCGCCTGACCAAACTGCGCCCGGCGACGCTGTTCGGCACCGGCACCATCGAACGCTTTCATCAACTTATCGAGGCTTCCGAAATTGAAGTCGCGATCATCGATTGTGCGCTCTCGCCAATCCAACAGCGCAATCTGGAGCGCGCCTGGAACTGCAAGGTCATCGACCGCACCGCCCTGATCCTGGAAATCTTCGGGGCTCGGGCACGGACCCATGAAGGCCGGCTGCAGGTTGAACTGGCGGCGCTGACCTTTCAGCGCAGCCGCCTGGTCAGGTCCTGGACCCATCTTGAGCGCCAAAGAGGCGGCGCCGGCTTCCTTGGCGGGCCGGGCGAAAGTCAGATCGAACTCGATCGCCGTCAGATCGACGACCGGATCATCCAACTAAAGCGCGACCTTGAGCAGGTCGCCAAGACCCGTTCCCTGCATCGTGCGGCGCGAACCCGGACGCCCTATCCGATCGTCGCCTTCGTCGGCTATACCAATGCTGGAAAGTCGACCTTGTTCAACCGGCTGACCGATGCCGATGTGATGGCTAAGGATATGCTGTTCGCCACCCTGGACCCGACGATGCGGCGCCTGGTTCTGCCATCGGGACGCGAGGTGATCCTGTCCGACACGGTTGGCTTTATCTCCGAGCTTCCGACCCATCTGGTCGCCGCCTTTCGGGCGACCTTGGAGGAAGTCCTGGAGGCCGATGTCATCGTCCATGTGCGCGATATAAGCCACCCGGAAACCGAGCATCAAAAACGCGACGTGGAATCGGTGCTGGATGACTTGGGCGTGCTTGAACGGATCCGCAACGGCCATTCGCTGGAAGCGCTCAACAAGATCGATCAAATGGACCCGGCAAGCCGGTCCGCCCTGATCGCCCGCAATGAGGCGACCCGTGTCGCGCTCTCGGCAATAACCGGACAAGGCTGCGCCGGGTTGATCGAGCGGATCGAGGCGATGCTCAGCATTGGCGACCTCCGGCTGCGCTATGACATCGATCCGGCGGACGGCGCGGCGATTGCCTGGCTGCACCAGCACGGTCGGGTTCTCGACCAGAAGATGCAGGACGACGACCTGTCCGTTTGCGTGGTCCTGGCGCCCGACGACGCCAGTCGTTTCGATGATCGCTTCGTTCCTCGACGGCGGGCGATCGCCGGGTCTTGAAAGCGCGCGTGGAGCGACGGCAACGCGATAGATAGGCCTCTGAGTATTTTCCTGGCACTCAGCCATTGAGAGTGCTAACACACGGCCTCGCGAATTCAACCAGCCAACAGCCCGGGAGCGATCCATGGCATTTCGTCCGTTGCACGACCGTGTCGTCGTCGAAGCACTTGAAGGTGAGTCAAAGAGCGCCGGTGGCATCATCATCCCTGATACCGCCAAAGAAAAACCGATGCAGGGGAAGATCGTTTCGGTCGGCCCCGGCAGCCGTGACAGCGATGGCGCCATGGTCGCGATGAGCCTGAAAAAGGGCGATATGGTGCTGTACGGCAAGTGGTCCGGCACCGAGGTCAAGATCGACGGCAAGGAGCTGTTGATCATGCGTGAGTCGGACGTCATGGGCGTCCTCGATTGATTTGAATTGCCGACTTCTTCGGTCCGGCGATCGCCGGATCCCGATAGTGGAGTTCTGCAGGTAGGTAATAAGGAGAATTGGCTATGCCAGCCAAGGACGTAAGATTTAGCACCGATGCCCGGAACCGCCTGTTGAAGGGCGTGGACACCTTGGCTGATGCGGTGAAGGTTACCCTCGGTCCCAAGGGCCGCAACGTCGTGCTCGACAAGGCGTTTGGCGCCCCCAGGATCACCAAGGACGGCGTTTCGGTAGCCAAGGAGATCGAGCTTTCCGACAAGTTCGAGAACATGGGCGCGCAGATGCTGCGCGAGGTCGCCTCGCGCACCTCTGACGAAGCCGGCGACGGCACCACGACCGCGACCGTGTTGGCCCAGGCGATTGTCCGCGGCGGCGTTCGCGCCGTGGCCGCAGGCATGAACCCGATGGATCTGAAGCGAGGTATCGATCAGGCCGCCACCGCGATCGCCGAAGACGTTGGCCGGCAGTCGAAGAAGATCAAAACCTCGGCCGAAATCGCCCAGGTCGGCACCATCTCAGCCAATGGCGAGCGCGAAATCGGCGCGATGATCGCCAAGGCGATGGACAAGGTGGGCAACGAAGGCGTGATCACCGTCGAGGAAGCCAAATCCCTCACCAGTGAACTCGACATCGTCGAGGGCATGCAGTTCGATCGTGGATATCTCTCACCGTATTTCATCACCAACGCCGAGAAGATGATCTGCGAGATCGAAAACCCCTACATTTTGATTCATGAGACCAAGCTCAGCAATCTGCAGCCGATGCTGCCGATCCTCGAGGCGGCGGCCCGCTCCAGCCGGCCGTTGCTGATCATCGCCGAGGATGTCGAGGGCGAAGCCCTGGCGGCGTTGGTGGTCAACAAGCTGCGCGGCGGCCTCAAGGTTTCCGCGGTCAAGGCCCCAGGCTTTGGCGATCGTCGCAAGGCGATGCTCGAAGATATTGCGGTGCTGACCAACGCCACGGTGATTTCCGAGGACTTGGGCATCAAGCTGGAGACGGTTACCCTGGAGATGCTCGGCACCGCCAAGCGGGTCACCATCACCAAGGACGAGAGCACGATCGTCGAC
>JAQBUJ010000409.1 GCA_027623845.1 Pseudomonadota bacterium | reverse complement strand
CCGGGCCGACCGTGGCCACCACCACGAAGGGCGCGGCCTCGATGAACTGGCGATAATGGTCGGAGATATGGTCGATCTCCTTGGTCAGCGAGCGCGGCACCGCCTGGCCATAGATGGCCTCCAACGCCTCGATCGAGGTGACTTGATCGGCGTGATTAGCGCCAGGATTAACAGAAGCTTTCGGCATCTCGTTCATCGGATCCTGTCCCTCGTGTGGCGGCGTTAATCTCAGACGGCGGCGTTAATCTCAGGCAAAAGCGTCCAGCGGGTGGATGGGCCGGATGACGTTCTTGTAGGCGACCTGACGAATGTTAACCCGCGTGGCCCCGGGTGTATCGGCGGTGAGGATACGGTCGGCATACGGGCCGAAGGTGGCCCGAAAATGCGAGGGCGATTTGACGAAAATCAGTCCGGCTTGCGCCAGTTCAAGACCGACCGAGCTGTATTGTCCGGTATCCCACTCCAGCCCACTGACCGAGCGCACCGCGATCCTGAGCGAGCCGATCGCCAGCACCGCCGTCAACCCGAAATGGGTCTCTGCGCCGGCCAGGCCCGCGCCCATGGTGAACACCCCGTCGGTGATCGCCCGAACCCGCGCGGTGACGGTGACCGGCGCGCCGTCGTCGATCGACAGCGTATGACCAAGCGCAACGGTGATCTCTTCGCCGCCGCCCGCAGCGGAAAACTTGGCCGCGGCCTTGGCGGCGGCCGGGGCGTCGACCAGGGTGAGATAGGTCAGGCCGGGCGCCTTGTCGGCCCCCAATTCCAGAAGCGTTCGCAGCACCGTGGCGTTGTCGCCGCCGGCCCCGCCACTGACCGCATCGCCGCAATCGCCGACGATGGTCGTGCCGGGTCCTTCAAGGCCGATCCGGATCGCCTCCTCCAACGAGGTGAGCGATGGCAGCAACACCTCGCGCAGATCCCAGACCTGGTCGGCGAGCGCCTCCGCCGCCGCTTGCGCCGCCGCTTGGTTCCCATCGCCGCAGACCAGGGCGGCAAAACCAAGATCCTCAAAGTCGAGCCAGGGCTGCACCATGAAATACGACGCGGCCAGCGCCTCGTCCTCGCGCTCCATCCGCCGGGCCTCAGCCACGACGGCGGTCATCGGGCCTTCGGTGGTGCGGCCGTTCACCGGGCTGATGATCATCGGGCGCTTGGCCAACCCCATCACCGGGCGGCATTTGCCGGCGAGCTGGTCGATCATGATCCGCGCCGTACGCTCGCCGGTCTCGAACATGTCGATATGCGGGTAGGCGCCATAGCCGACGAAAAACACATCCGGCTGCAGCATGCGCGGCGTGACATGGCCGTGCAGATCAAGCGAAACGCCGATCGGCGTGCCGCTGGGAAGCAGCGCCCGGACCCGCTCCAGGATCTCGCTCTCGCAGTCATTCTCATCCTCGGCCGCCATGCTGCCATGCAGGGCCAGCAGCACGCCATCAAGAGCGCCGGCTTGTTGCAACGCGCCGAGCAGATCATCGATCAAGCTATCGAAGCATTGCCGGGTCAGCGGCCCGCCGCAGGAGCCATGCGTCGCCAGCAGCGGCACCGGCTCGGCCCCGGCATCGCGCAACACCGAAAGCATGCCGGTGATCTCCACCTTCGCCTCGCCAAGCTGATCCAGCACCGCCGCACCGGTGCGGATGTACTGTGCGGCGAAATGCTCCCGCGTGGTTTGGAACGGCACGAAGGTATTGGATTCCTGAATGATCTGAGCGATCGCGATGCGCATGGCGAGACTCCGGTCCGGGACCAGACCATTAGAGCCCCGAGCCAAAGCCCTGTCGAGCGTTGACCGGCTTTCCAGCGGATCGTTGCCCTGATTCACCGCACATAGGTCGCCACGAAGTCGCGCAGTAAATTGGCCCCCGACGTGGTGGTGATGCTTTCGGGATGGAACTGCACCGATTCGATCGCCAGGGTCCGGTGCCGCAGACCCATGATATAGCCGTCATCCTCGGCCCGTGCAGTGATCGTCAGCGGCCCGGCGGGGTCCACGTCATCAACAATCAACGAGTGATACCGCGTCGCCTGAAACGGGTCCGGCTGATGCTTGAAACACCCGAGGCCATCATGGCGGATAGGGCTGGATTTGCCGTGCATCAGGTTTGCCGCCTGACGCACCTGGCCGCCATAGGCCATGCCGATCGCCTGATGACCCAGACAGACGCCGAGGATCGGCAGCTTGCCGGCCTGACTTTCCAGCAACCGCAGATAGCCGGCGTCCCTGGGATGGCCGGGACCGGGGCCGAGCACCAGAAAGTCCGGCTTTTCCTGTTCGATAAGCGCCTCGATCGCCTTGTCACGGCGGATCACCGTGGTCTCGATCTCCAGCTCCAGCAGGTATTGGTGGATGATATGGACAAAGCTGTCATAAGCATCGACGAGCACGGCTTTCATGGCTGGATCTCCGCTCCGGTAATGGCCCAGTAACTCGACCCCATTTTCGCCAGGGTCTCGCGCCATTCCTTCTCGGCGATTGAATCGGCGACCACGCCGGCCGAGGCGCGAATCCGGTAGACGCCGTTGGCATGCAGGGTCGAGCGGATGCACAGCGCCAGATTGGTGAAGCCGCCGAAATCGATCATCCCGACGGCGCCGGCATAGATGCCGCGGCGGGCCGTCTCCAGTTCCTCGATGATCTCCATCGCCCGGATTTTCGGGGCGCCGGTCATCGTCCCGGCCGGAAAAGTGGCGGCGATCACGTCATAGGGGTCGTAGCGCGCCTGTTTGGCGCCGGTGACGTTGGAGACCATGTGGATAACGTGGGAATAGGCCTCCGGCGCCATCAGCTCGTCAACACCCAGGGTGCCGGGCTCGCAGATCCGGCCGATATCGTTGCGGCAAAGATCGACCAGCATGATGTGTTCGGCGACCTCCTTCGGGTCGCTCAGCATGGCGTCCGAGCGGGCCTGATCGATCGCCGGATCGCCGCTGCGGGGCACGGTGCCGGCAAGCGGTCGCATGGTGATCTTGCCATCGTCGATGCGCACGAAGACCTCGGGACTGGCGCCGATCACCGCGACCTCGCCGAACCGCGCCAGATACATATACGGGGCCGGGTTTCGGGCCCGCAACCGGGCATAGACCTCTGCCGGGGTCGCCTCGGTCTCGATGCTCAGCTCATGGCCGATCTGCACCTGATAGATATCGCCGATGGCAATGTATTGCAGCGCCGTCGCAACATCGTCGAGATAGCGCTCGCGGGTGGTGGAATCGCTGATCCGCTTCGGCGCTGGCACCGTCGGTGCGGCTTGATCGAGAATGTCCGGGTTAGGGCTCGATTGCTCGGACATATCCGGGTCAGCGATGTTCGGGCAGGCCTCGATCAGCGCTAAGACCCGCTGCGGCGCGACCGAATCCCAGGCCGGAGCGCTGGCCGAGATCAGCGCGCAGGTTTGCCGCACCAGATCATGGCGGATCACCCCCTGGAACACCGAGAGGCTGATATCCGGGACGTCGCCGGTCGGTGGGATCGTATAGGGCAAGTCCTCGACATAATGCGCGGTGTCATAGCCGAAATAGCCAAAGAACCCGAAGGCAAAACCCTCGCTGGCGTTTTCGGGCACAGCGAAACAGTCCTGGATCTGGCGCAGCAGCGGCCAGACATCCGCCAAGCTCGCCAGCACGAAGGCCCCGCCGTCCGACCGGTGCCGCGCCGCCAACTGACGCCACACGATCGCCGTTACCGCGTCCTGGCCGCTGAGCGTGACCCGGTTCCGCCGCACCTCAATGGTCAAAAGCTTGCCATAGCCGAGCAGCGCCGAGCGGTTGTCCCGCGCCGGCCCGGACAGGCTTTCGACGATGAACACGTCATCCTCGCCGAGGGTTTCGGTCAGGCGGTTGTATACGTCAAACGGCCGGCGGAACGGCGCGGCCGCGTGGTTCAAGGCCACAGGGATCGGGGCCACAGGGATTGGAGCCACAGGGATTGGAGCCGTTCGGGCGGAGATGTCGAGGGTGGTGCTCATATCACGGGTCCTTGGCTGGCGGGCGGGCGGGAAGTGGCGGGGAAGCAGGGAAGGCCGAACACGAAAAAACCCGCCAAGGAAA
>JAQBUJ010000408.1 GCA_027623845.1 Pseudomonadota bacterium | reverse complement strand
GTCAAACCCAAGCACCACATCTGGGAATACCGGACCAAAAGGGATAAGCCGCCTGTGCGGATCGATAGTCGCGACTATCCATTGGTGAATTGGAGCGCGACCGGCGTTCTGATCGGTGGGCACAAGGATCATCTTGCCAAGGGCCAGCGGTTTCGCATGCAGGTTGAGGTCACCGACGAAGCTGAGATGATTGCGTTTTCTTGCGAGGGCATTGTTCTGCGCACCCAAGGAGAGAAGCTGGCGGCGCAGTTTCTCTCGATCGACAAAAACGTAAAGGCGCGGATCCACAAGTTTTTTGGTCGCAAAGGCAGCGGGCTTTAGAGGCGGTCTTGCAAGACGAGATTCATTTCTAATAGCCTGTCTATTAGCTTGGCATGACGGGTGAATTAGTCTTTTTTAAATCAATGATTTAGAGCGCGATAGGTGGGGAGTTTCACCAACCGATCCGCGGTTGACGGGGAGGCCGGCGCAGGCCAGACTCTGGCGCTCGTTTGAACAGTATCTTAGGTCGGAAATCGTGAGCATCTGGGGCAAGATCATTGGAGGCGCCGCCGGGCTCGCACTGGGTGGGCCGTTGGGCGCCTTGATCGGCGCGACGGCGGGCCATGCCGTCGACAAGATGACCTCCACCCCCTCCGAGATACCCATCGACGAGGAAGCGGCCACCCGCAAAGTCGCGTTCACCATCGGTGTGATTGTGCTCTCGGCCAAGATGGCCAAGGCCGACGGGGTGGTGACCCGCGACGAGATCGCCGCGTTCCGCGAGGTCTTTCGGGTGCCGCCGGACGAGACCCGCAATGTCGGGCGGGTCTGGGATCTGGCCCGCAAGGACGTGGCCGGCTTTGAGGTCTATGCCCAGCAAATCGCCAAGTTGTTCAATCCGGGCTCGCCGGTGCTGGAAGAATTGCTCGGCAGTCTGCTGCACATCGCCAAGGCCGATGGCGTGGTGCATGCCAATGAGGTCGCTTATCTTGAGAGCGTCGCCGAGATCTTCGGTTTCGATCATCTGGCCTTTCAGCGACTATTGTCGGTCTATGGCGCCGGACCGGGCGATGACCCCTATGGGACGCTTGGTGTCGATCCTGGCGCCAGCGACGATCAGGTCAAGGCGACCTACCGCAAATTGATCCGCGAGAACCATCCGGACCGGTTGATCGCCGAGGGTATGCCGGAGGAGTTCGTGCGGCAGGCGAACGACAAGATGGCCGCCATCAACGCCGCCTATGACGTGGTGGCCAAGGCCCGGGGAATGAACTAGCCGGCTGAATTTTCGCCCGCTTGCCAGCACAGCCGATTAAACGCCTCGATCGTTGTCTCTGCGTCGCCGGGCCAGAACGCCGCCGCGACATAGCGGTCCGGGCGAACCAGGATGATCTGATCGCGGTGCGCCCTCAATGCCGCCAGGCCCGGGCCCGGCTCCGGCGTCAGGGTGGTGACGCCCGGCAGATCGGGCATATTATCGGGCGGCGGATCAGCGTAGATCGCCACCAGGGCCGGCTGCAAGGCCGGCCATAACCGGTCTCGAAGCGCCTCCATCGTGGCGGCGGTTGCTTGCTGTTGGGCGATCAGCGCGAAACCCGGCCCGATCACGTCATCCAGTCTTGCCGCGGCGCCATCGGTTGTGCGCACCGGCGGCTGTGGCATCATCTGACCGACCAACGAGCCGGCGAAGGGTTGGCTGTCAAGATCGACGAAGGCGCCGGCGTCATAGCGCGGCGGCGGTTTGAATTTCATGGCGACGATGAAATCACGGGCGGCGGGGAACCGGTCCATCCAGGCGACCAGGCTGGTTCGGAACGCGATGTCGCGCGCGCCCTGGGGCATGACGATGTCGCCCATCGCCACCGCCAGTTGCACCATCGCCCAGGCTGGGCCGCGCCGTTCCGCCTCATAGCTCGCCAGCAATCCCGGCCCCGCCTTGCCGCTGGTGACCGCCCAGATCTTCCAGGTTAGATTATGGGCGTCGCGCAGGCCGGCGTTCATTCCCTGGCCGGCGAACGGCGGGGTGAGATGCGCCGCGTCGCCAAGCAGGAACACCCGTCCCTGGCTCCAGCGTTCGGCGATCCGGGCTTCGAAAGTATAGACCACGGCGCGCAGGATATCGCCGCCGGCAACACTGCGGATCGGCTTCAACAGAGCCCGGATGGTCGCCGGATCAAGCAGGGCCTCGGTGGTCTCGCCCGGCGCGGCACGGAACTCGTAGCGCCTGCCGCCGCGCGGCGCCGGGATGCTGACATAGGGCCGGTCGGAGCGGCAGAAGAATTTTGAAACCGGCTCCTGGTCGGGGTCGTTGACCATGTCGAGGATCAGCCAATCCTCGGGATAGGTATCGCCCAGCATCTCGATCCCCAGGCGCTGGCGGGTCGGGCTGCGGGCCCCGTCGCAGGCCAACAGATATTGGGCGCTGAGGCTGGCGGTCGCGCCATCCGGCTTGGCGATGGTCAGGGTGACGCCGCTCGCATCCTGCTCAACGCTTAGCAATTCATGGCGATAGGCGGCCTGGAGATGGTTGAAACGGTCGAGGCCGTCGAGCAATACCTGCTCGAATTCCGGTTGAAAGATCTGCGTGCGGCGCGGAAAGCCGTACTCGACCGGTCCGGGGCCAACCTCGGCGAAGGCCAGCCCGTCATCGTCGTAATAGCGCGAGCCCCGACCGCGTCGGGCGTTCGGCAGATAGACCTGATCGAGCCCGGCGGCCTGCAGGGTGCGGGCGCCCTCGTCATCCAGGGTGATCGCCCGGGGGACGTCATAGGGGGCGGCGTTGCGCTCGATCAGCAAGGTGTCGACACCCAGCCGGCCCAGCAGATTGGCGCTCATCAATCCAACCGGCCCGGCGCCGACAATGGCCACGGTGACGCTCGCGGGAAGCTCGCTCATTCCCAGAAAACTCTCGGTTTAGGACGGCAGTGTGAGGGTGAAGGGCGTGCGCAACGCCTGTTCGATCAGCTCCAGGCGGTCCTGGCCGTAGAACATATCGCCATCGACGAAATAGGTCGGCGAGCCGAACACCGACCGGGCGATCGCCTCGGCGGTATTGGCTTCGTAAATATCGAGCACCTCTGGCGATCCACTGGCGGCCAGAAGCGGTTCGGGGTCGATGTCCAGCGACCGGGCGATCGCCCTCAGGGTATCCAGGTCCGCCAGATCGACATCATCGCGCCAATGCTGCTCCAGCATCGCGTGGGCCAGCTGATCGATGTTCAGCCCCTGCACGATGCCCGCGATCAGCATGGTGTTCGACGGGGTGATGGATTTGTGGTGATGGGTGGGCAGTCGCTTCATCACCGGGGCCTTGCGAAACTCTGACCAGCGTTCGACCTCGCGGCCAAAGTAATATTCCAGATGCCCGGCGGTGCGCTCACCGATGACGCTGGAGCCGACGCCGACGATCCCGGCGCGCAGGTCATAGGGCTTGTGGACGATCCGCCGCCCCGCCGCCGCCGCGATCTCCATGAAACGCGCCGATCCCAGATAGGCATAGGCGGAATGGGCAGCGTAGAAATATTCGATCTCGGCCATGTCAGAGGCTTTCCAGAAAAGTGTGCGGTCGGTCGAACGCTCCCGCCGCGCCATGCCCCGCCGTGGTGCGCGAGGCCGCGCCGGAAATGGTGACCATCGGCATCGAAACACAAGCGGCGCGCGCAGACCAGCTTGGCCTGCGTCACCCCGTACCGCTATCCCATCGTCAGTTGGCCGCCAGATAGGCGACCGCCGCCGCCACGCCGCCTTTGCCGTGCGGCACGCCCTGGCGTTGCAGATGCAGCTCGATGGTCGCCAGCGCGCCGAGCAGCATCGGCTCGTTCAGATCGCCGAGATGACCGATCCGAATCACCCGGCCGTTGAGCTTGCCGAGGCCGCCGCCAAGCGCCACCTTGCTCTCGGCCAATACCTGCTCGCGGAAGTCCTCGGAATTGATCCCCTCGGGCATCGCCATGGCGGTGATCGAGTTTGAGCGCTCCTTCGGGTTGAGCGCGAACAGGCTGATCCCGTTGCCGGCGGACCAAGCCTCGACCGCCCGCCGGGTCGCCTCGCCCAGTCTGGCGTGCCGGGCGA
>JAQBUJ010000407.1 GCA_027623845.1 Pseudomonadota bacterium | reverse complement strand
TGCTAGCCGAGTGTCCGCAGGGCCACGGCCAACAAAAGCGCCGCACTGACGTAAGACAGCCCAACCGTCTGAAAAATGCCCATCAGTCTATCTCCCATGCTTTGTGCTGTTTGAAGGGAAGGCCCGATGAATGCGCGCCTTCTGTAAGCGTCATCTAGGGTGAAAAATCGATATGGAGCAGTGGCGAATTCTCAGGTCTGCCATGCGTCCGCGGCATGGCTGTCGGTGGGTGCTTTTCGGTGATCTTTTCAGCGATCTTTTCGGCCCGGTTCGTGCTCGTTTCTGCCCCGCCGCTTGGCCCCGTCCGAATCGGGTGGTAAAGCAAATAGTCCGTAACCTGCGACCGGAGACGCCGCCATGGCCGCCGACGCCAGCCTAATCAAGAAGACCGCGAGCGAGATCCTCGTCCTGCTGAAATCAGAGGCGGTGAGCCCGCTCGATCTGCTTGACACCCTGGAGGCGCGCATTGCCGAGGTTGACGGCGCGGTGAATGCCCTGCCGACCCTGTGTTTCGAGCGGGCCCGGGACCATGCAAAGGCGACCATGGCCAAGCCGGTTGGCGAGCGCGGCGCGCTGGCTGGTATGCCGGTGGCGATCAAGGACCTGGACCCGGTGGCCGGCGTGCGCAGCACCTGGGGCTCGCCGATCTATCAGGATTTCGTGCCCGAACGCTCGGACTGTCTGGTCGAGACCCTTGAGGCCAATGAGGCGATTATCTACGCCAAATCCAACACCCCGGAATTTGGCGCCGGGGCCAATACCTTCAATGAGGTGTTTGGCGCCACGTTGAACCCTTGGGACACCTCGAAAAGCTGCGCCGGTTCCTCCGGTGGCTCGGCGGTGGCGTTGGCGACGGGGCAGGCCTGGATGGCCAGCGGCTCCGATCTTGGCGGCTCGCTGCGCAATCCTGCGAGTTTTTGTTCCGTCGTCGGTTTTCGGCCCAGTCCGGGTCGGGTCGCCCATGGGGCCGGCGGCCCCGGCGCCTATCCGCCGGATCTGCTTGGTATTCCCGGCCAACCGTTGAGCGTCGCCGGACCGATGGCCCGCACTGTGCCCGATGTGGCGCTGATGCTGGACGCCATGGTTGGCGATCACTCGGGCGACCCAATCTCCCTGCCGCGGGCGCGGGAGAGTTATGTCGAAGCGGTGGCGGCCCGCAAGCGGCCCCGCAAGGTGGCGTTCTCGCGCGATCTTGGGATTACGCCGGTCCATCCCGAGGTGGCGGCGATCTGCGAGACGGCGGCCAAGCGGTTCGAGGATATGGGCTGTATCGTTGAGGAGGCGCATCCGGACTTCACCGATATCCAGGATATTTTTCAGACTTGGCGGGCGATGTCGTTCTATGTCGGCAAGAAGCTGTTGCTGGAGAACCATCGGGATCTGCTGAAACCCGAGGTGATTTGGAATATCGAGCGGGCGGCCGAACTTACGGTTGATGATTTCGCCCGGGTCGAGATCGCCCGAGGCCGATATCTGGCGCGCGCCGTGGCCTTCTTCGAGGAATACGATCTGCTGGTCTGTCCGGCGACCATCGTCCCGCCCTATCCGGTCGAGCAGCGCTATGTCGAGAAACTCGGCGATCATACGTTCTCGAATTATGTGGAATGGCTGAGCATCGCCTATGCCATCACCTTGACCGGTCATCCGGCGATGAGCGTGCCGGCCGGGTTCACCCACGACGGATTGCCGGTTGGCTTGCAGATCGTTGGCGGCCCGCGCGGCGAAGCGGATTTGCTGTCGGCGGCCAATCTTTACGAAGAGGCGAGCGGGTTCGCCGACCTGGTGCCGATCGACCCGCGCGCGCCCAAGGCATAGACGTATTTGGACCGTAACAAGCCGGGAGAGTGCCTGATGGCAACTAAGCTGGACCCGGCGGCGCGGGCCAAGGCGCTGGCGTCGCTGGAGCGTTGGAGCGACGTCGATGGCCGGGACGCGATCACCCGAACCATTCAATTCGCCGATTTCAACCAGGCCTTCGCCTTCATGACCAAGGTGGCGCTATTGGCCGAAAAGATCGATCACCATCCCGAGTGGTTTAACGTCTACAACCGCGTTGAGGTGACCTTGGCCACGCATGACGCCGGCGGGGTGACCGAGCTGGATATCACCATGGCCGAATTCATCGACCAGGCGGCGCCCTAAAGCGGCGAGGCTGGTCAGCGCAAGGCGTCGGCCTTCAGGTATCGTTTCAGCACCAGGAGCAACCCAAGCAGCAGCACGCAAACGATACTCAACATTGCCAGGGCCGCCGAGAAACCGCCGGTCGCATCATGCACCAGACCGATCACCACCGGGCCGGAGACACCGCCGATTTCGGCGGCGGTGAAGAACAACCCGCCGGCGGTGCCCGCACGTTTCGGGCCGACCCCGGGAACTTCGACCAACAACAGCAGCGAGACGGTCATCATCGCGCCGCGCGCCAGACCCTGCAGCACCAGGCCGGTCGCCAGCGGGACGCCGGGTTGCAGATGCAACAACACGGTGGTGACGCCAGCGCCGACAATCAGCAGCGCCAGCACCCTGAGACGGTGTTCCGGGGTCGCCCAGCGCGGGATCAGCAGCGCCGCCAGCACGCTGACACCGGTTGGAATCGCCGCCCAAAACCCGGCCTCTGCGGTTTCCAGACCCTTGCTGCGTAAAATCTCCGGAAGCCAGTTGTTCAGGCCGTGATTGAAAAAGAAGATACCGATGCTCATCACCAGGACGATCCGCACCGTCGGGATCGTCGCCAGACGGGCAAAGGTCTCCAGCAAGCGGCCGCGCGGTTCGGCGGCTATTTGGGCCTCCAACGCTCGGGCCGCCGGGTGCAGCGAGATCAACAGCCAGACCAGCCCGGCCAGGATGGTGAACCCGGCATAGGCCGTCACCACGAGGCGCCAATCGCCGCCCAGCGCCGGCATCATCACGCTATTGGTCAGCGATAAGGCGGCAACGCCGCCAAGCCCCGGCCCGGTGATGTAGATGCCCATGGCGGTGCCGCGCTCGCGGCCCTCGAACAGCAACGTGATCAGCTTTGGCGCGCCGATCGAGATCATCGGCCCACCCAGCCCGAATACCGCGACCGCCAGGACCAGACCGAGATGCCCGTCGGCGAGGCCGCGCAGGGCGCCGGAGGCGGCCATCACCAGCGCCGCCAGGAACAGCGCCTTGGCCGGTCCGATCCGGTCGAGCAACATGCCGCAGGGCAATGAGGCGCCGATATAGACGAACGGCCAGGCGCCGAGCACCGTGCCCATGGCGCTGAAACTCAACCCAAGATCTTGGGTGATCGCCGGCACCAAGGGGGCGATCGAGGCAACCGTCACGCCAAAACTGCAATAGATCAGCCACACGCCCCCAAGCATGACCCAGCGATAGGCATGATGCGTGGGATCCACAGGCGGGACGGCGGCGTGTTCGGACGAGGTTTGCAAGGACGGGTGCGCGGTCGATTGAGGAAGGGCGGCAGACATGCACCGGTTTGCCGGCCTGGGCAAGGGGGTTCGGTCCAGCCGCAGTCCTGCCTCAGTCCTGCCTCGATCCAAAAAGGGCGCTTTCCGCTTTGCAATCGGACCTGATTGGCTACACTGCCGCCCAGATCCACATTCATCCTATTCCTGTTCGATCGCTTGAGGAGATTTTCCATGCAGTACCTGCACACGATGGTGCGAATCAGCAATGTCGAGGAGTCGTTGGACTTCTATTGCACCAAGCTCGGCATGGTCGAGGTGCGCCGGAGCGAGAGCGAGGCGGGCCGCTATACCAATATCTTCCTCTGCTCGCCCGACGACGTGCCGACCGCCGAGGCCAAGGATTGGGCGCCGACCCTGGAGCTGACCTATAATTGGGACCCGGAGGAATATACCGGCGGCCGCAACTTCGGCCATCTCGCCTACCAGGTCGACGATATCTACGCGCTTTGCCAGTCGCTGATGGATGCCGGCGTGGTGATCAACCGGCCGCCGAAGGAAGGTCGCATGGCCTTTGTGCGCTCACCCGACGGCGTCTCGATCGAGTTACTGCAAAAGGGCGGCGCGCTGGAAAAGGCCGAGCCCTGGGTCAGCATGGGTAATACCGGGGT
>JAQBUJ010000406.1 GCA_027623845.1 Pseudomonadota bacterium | reverse complement strand
CCGACAATCGTCCAGTCTCGCGCAGATCGGCGCCCAAAGCGCAAAGCGCCTTTTCGTTGAAGATCGGGATCGGCATTCGCCGCCCGCCCTCAAACACCACGAGGCGGACCGAGTTTGATCCGATATCCAGCACCCCAACCCGGTTCTCGCGGTCAGGAATCGCCAAGGGAGTCACGTGCGACAAGTTTGCGCCTTCCTTGAAGGAACTGGCCTTGAAGGAACTCGCCTTGGAGGAACTAGCCCCAGAGCAACTCGCACAGGAGCAACGGATCTAGGAGGAACTGGCAAGGTGCAAGGATCGATCGGCTGGTTTACGCAACGCGCTGCCTCGACCGGACAAACTGGGGTTGGTCATGAAATAGGTATGCGCCGAGAAATCCTCTGGGCCGGCATCCTGACGTTCGTACTTGCCGTCAGCGTCCAGGATCCAACAATTGGTCTGGTCTTTCAAATTCGCCCCCATGATTTCGTCCAGCACCTGACGGTGCACCGTGAGGTTTTCGATTGGTACGAAATGTTCGACCCTGCGGTCCAAATTTCTCGGCATCCAATCGGCCGAAGAAATGAACACCTCAGCGTCATCAGATGGCAGATTATGTCCATTGCCGAAACATAAAATGCGCGCGTGCTCGAGAAATCGACCAATGATACTGCGGACCCGAATGTTTTCGGACAATCCCGGCACCCCCGGGCGCAGACAGCAGATGCCGCGGATCACCATTTCAATCCGCACCCCAACCCCGGAGGCCGCATAGAGCAGATCGATCAGTTCCGGGTCGACCAAAGAGTTCAATTTCGCCCAAATCTCCGCTGGCTTACCGGCCTGGGCATTGTCCATCTCGACCCGGACCAATTCCTTCAGCCGGTCGCGAAGCGTCAGCGGCGAGATCGCTATTTTGTTCATTGTCCCCGGCGTCGCATAGCCGGTCATGTAGTTGAAGACCTGGGCGGCGTCCCGGCACATATCCTGATCACAGGTGAAGAACGAAAGATCGGTGTAATTCTTGGCGGTGATCGGGTGGTAATTGCCGGTTCCGAAATGCGTGTAGTTGCGCAAACGGGCGCCCTCCCGGCGCACGACAAGTGAAATCTTGGCATGAGTTTTCAGATCGACGAAGCCATAGACGACCTGTACCCCCGCGCCTTCCAATTCGCGAGCCAGACGGATATTCGCCTCCTCGTCGAACCGCGCCTTCAATTCCACCATCGCGGTTACCGACTTGCCGGATTCCGCCGCTTCCATCAGCGCCTTGACGATCGGCGAGTCCTGGCTGGTCCGATAGAGCGTCTGTTTGATCGCCACCACAGCCGGATCAGCAGCCGCCTGGCGCAGGAACTGCACCACCACGTCAAAGCTCTCGTAGGGATGATGGACGATGATGTCCTTGGCCCGGATCGCCGCCAGACAATCGCCGCCAAAATCGCGGATCCGCTCCGGAAAGCGTGCATTGAACGGCGCCCAAAGCAGGTCGGGGCGCTCTCCGGTGATCAATTGCTCCAGCTCGGCCAATCCAACCAATTCACCGAGCGAGAAAACGTCGTTCTCGGAACAGCCAAGCTCGTGCACAACAAAACTACGCAGATCCTCGGGCATCGTCGCGTTCACCGCGAGCCGTATGACATTCCCTCGGCGACGGCGACGCAGCGCCGATTCAAAGGAAACCACCAGGTCTTCCGCCTCCTCGTCGACTTCCATCTCGCTATCGCGCAGCACCCGGAAGATGCCTTGGCCGACGAGGTCGAAATTTGGAAAAACCGTGTCGATATGCTCAAGGATGACCTGCTCGGTCGCGATGAACCGGATACCGTTGCCCGGCAAACGCACAAACCGACTGACCCGCGACGGCAACGGCAGCAGCGCCTCCATGTCATGACCATCGGCGGATCGCTTCAGCTGCAGAGCCAGACAAGCGCCCCGGTTGGGGAAGAACGGAAACGGGTGCGCCGGATCAATCGCCAGCGGCGTCAATACCGGAAAGATCTGGTCGAGGAAGTAATCCTTCAACCACACGCGATCCTCACTCGGGAGTTCAGCATAATCCACCAGATGAAACCCGGCGCCGCGCAATTCACCGCGCAATTCGCGAAAGCAGGCCTGCTGATCGGCAACCAGCTTGGTCACTTCCGTCGAAATTTCCGCCAGTTGCTGCGACGGCGTGAGACCATCCGGGCTGGAGGACGAAACGCCGGCGGTGACCATGCCTTTCAGACCGGCGACCCGGACCATGTAGAATTCATCCAGGTTCGAGCTTGAAATCGATAGGAATTGTAATCTTTCCAACAGCGGGTTGCGCGGATTCCGCGCCTCCTCCAAAACCCGCGCATTGAACGACAGCCAGGATAGTTCCCGGTTGATAAAGCGCGCCGGAGTCCCTGGAAGATACTCGGGCGCGGCCTCGGTTTCCGTATTGCTCATGGCAATTTCCCGTCTTGGCGTGCGCCCCGCCGACATGCAACGCTCGCCATCATGCCGCAAACGATGGTTTTATGACAGTTCGGGGCCAAAAAATCGCCCTTGCCGCCTCCTGCCCTTCCATTGGCCGTTCCGCCAGCCCCCCTATTTCAGACCGAAAACGCGATCACCATGACCCCGAGACCAGCATGACCCCGAAATCATCATAACCAGAGATCATCATGACCAAAACAATTTTGCGTATCGATTGTAGCCCCAAGGCTTCCGCCGCGCATAGCAGCCGGCTGGCGGATGAATTGACCGAAAAACTTCGGCTGGAACAGCCTGACATGCCGGTCGTCCATCGGATTCTGGCAGAGCGCCCTCCAGCGTTTGTGGATAGCGGTTTTGCCTTGGCGATGATGACCCATCAGAGCGCCGAAGCAGCCGCCGAGCACCAAGCCCTGCAAACCTCGGAGGTGCTGATACGCGAGCTTGAGAACGCCGCCGTGCTGGTGCTGAGCACGCCGATGCACAATTTCACCGTTCCGGCGGTGCTCAAGGCCTGGATCGACCAGATCGTGCGTTTCGGGCGCAGCTTTCAAAGCACGCCCGACGGCAAGGTCGGCCTGCTGGCGGATCGACCGACCTATATCGTCATTGCCTCGGGCGGCTATTTTACCGGCGAGCGGGCCCGCCAACCGAACCATCTGACGCCTTACCTACGGGACATACTCAGGACCATTGGCATCACCGACCTGCATTTCATCCTGCTCGAAGGCTTGGCGCGCGGGGATTTAGCCGTCGAGGAAGCCCGGCGGCTGGCGCAAGACCAAATCCGCGCGATGCCGGCGCAACATTAATGAGCGCTACATCGAGCTGCGGAAGGCGCCGCCATCCATCAGCACGTTCTGGCCATTGATGAAACCGGCATGGGCGCTGCACAGAAAGGCGCAGGTCTTGCCGAATTCTTCCGAGGTACCGAACCGACCGGCGGGGTTGTCAGCGGCGGCGGCCTCGTACATCGCCTCGTAGGTCATCCCGGCGCTCTTGGCGCGGACCTCCAGATTGCCGCGCAATCGGTCGGTATCGAAAGGCCCGGGCAGCAACCCATTGATCGTCACCCCTTCGCGCACGGTGTCACGCGCGATCCCGGCGCAAAACCCGGTTAGCCCGGTTCGCGCGCCGTTCGAGAGCCCGAGGATGGCGATCGGCGACTTCACCGCAGCGGAGGTGATGTTGACGATGCGGCCGAACTTGCGCGCCATCATCCCGTCGACCGTCGCCTTGATCAATTCGATCCCGGTCAGCATGTTCGAATCGATCGCCTTGATCCAATCGTCGCGGGTCCAGTCGCGAAAATCTCCCGGAGGCGGGCCGCCAGCGTTGGTGACCAGAATGTCCACGTCGCCGGTCATGTCCAGCGCCGCTTTGCGACCGGCATCGGTGGTGATGTCGCAGGCCACCCATTTCACCGTGCAATCATATGCCTTGCCGATCGCCTCGGCGGTGGCCTTGATATCCGCCTCGGTGCGCGAGCAGATCGTCACATTCACCCCGGCCTCGGCAAGCGCCTCGGCGCAGCCCCGACCCAATCCCTTACTGGCGGCGCAGACCAAGGCGTTTTTGCCGGCAATTCCCAAATCCATCGATCGTCTCCTCAGTTCTCGTTAACATCATTCACCCCGGATAGC
>JAQBUJ010000405.1 GCA_027623845.1 Pseudomonadota bacterium | reverse complement strand
CGACACTCCCATCCGGGCGGCGGAACCGGAATTCCACGCCATACATCGGTCGGCGTGTGGTGAACGGCAGATCAACATCGACGCCCTCGGGCAGTTCCGCGAAACCAGCCGCCTCGTGGCCGACAAGCTCATCCGCCGTATATCCAAGCGCGCCACCCGGCGAGACGAAGACGAAAGTTCCCGATTCCCCGGTTTCCCAGGTGAAATCCGAAGAGATCTCCACCAAATCCTTGTAGCGTTGACGGGACTCAACCAACGCCGCGCGCAGATTGTTATCCAATGAGACATCCGCGCCGATCACCAACAGATGGGCGCCTCCATCCAACGGCGAGGCGGTGAGATCGGTTGTGGTCCCGGTGTTCTCATCGCTGACGCGCTGGCCTTGCGGCCCCGAGGCATCGGCGAAAGCGGCCTCGATCAACGCCGCGACCCGAGGCGTCGTCGCGGTAGTCAATCCATGGGCAATCGCCAGGCCCGCGACATTCGCCGCAAGCACGTTCCTATCCCGGTCAATCAGCAATACCGGGCCGGGATGGCGATGCAACGGCTGGCCGTCCTCAAGCAACGCCTTGATCGCGCTGGCGTCGACGCCCAGCGCCGCAGACGACCCGCCCTTCACCGCCTCAATGTCGTCTACGTCCACCGCGTCGCCATTCATCTGATTCCGATTCTAATTGGACCATAATCTAGCATGAGAATAACCGTCGGCGAATCGTCTCGGATCTTGCCTTCATCATCGGTTCATTCCAGGGTGGCGCCATGACCAACATATCGCCGCCTCACCCCGCGCCCCAATCCGACCCCCAGCCCGCGCGCCAGTCCCGTCCGGCCATCGAGCCGGATGCGGTCTCCTGCTGGATCTTCGATCTCGACAACACGTTGTATCCGGCAGCCTCCAATCTGTTTGCCCGGGTCTCGCGACGCATGACCGCGTTCATTCAGGCCGAATTCGCCCTGGCGGAAGAGGAAGCCCGGGCGCTGCAGAAAAAACTGTTTCTCGAATACGGCACCACCATGCGCGGCCTGATGGTCGAGCATGACACGGACCCAGAACGGTTTTTGCACGATGTCCACGATATCGACGTTAGCGACATCGCTCCGGACCCCCGGCTGGCGGCCCTGATCGACCGGTTGCCGGGCCGCCGGGTGATCTTCACCAATGGCTCGGTCCCGCATGCCGATCGAATCACCCGGCAACTCGGCATCGACGGGTTGTTCGAGGGCACTTTCGACATCGTCGCCGGCAACTTCATCCCGAAACCCGACCCGCAACCCTACCGGGATATGATCGCCCGGTTCGGGCTTGATCCGACCAGCGCCGTGATGATCGAGGACATGGCGAAAAACCTAAAGCCCGCTGCCGAAATGGGCATGACGACCGTCTGGTTGCGCCACGACATGGAATGGTCAAGCGACGGCGCCGGGGACGGTCATGTTCATCACGAAATCACCGATCTGACCGCTTGGCTTGAACAGATCACCGGGGCTGGCGTCGCGTGTTGACAGCCTCGCGCACCGCGCTCATTTTGGACGCCATTTTGCAATCAAGGCACGGGAAGTCGGGACCATGAGCGATTCTCAACTCGAAGCGGTCATCGAAAAGGCCTGGGATGATCGGGACTCGATCAATCCCGCGACCAAAGGCGAGGCGCGCGACGCCGTCGACGCTGCGCTGGAGGCGATGGATTCCGGCGCCAGCCGCGTCGCGACACCGCTTGGCGACCATAAGTGGCAGGTGAACCAGTGGCTAAAGAAGGCGGTTTTGCTGTCGTTCCGTCTGAATGACATGGAGGCGATCCCCGGCGGTCCAACCGATCCAACGCGGGGTGACTCGCATTGGTGGGACAAGGTGCCTTCCAAGTTCGCCGGCTGGGGTGAAAACCGGTTCCGCGAGGCGGGCCTGCGCGCGGTGCCGAACTGCGTCGTCCGCCGATCAGCCTATATCGCGCCGGGCGTGGTGCTGATGCCGAGCTTCGTCAATCTCGGGGCCTATGTGGATAGCGGCACCATGGTCGACACCTGGGCCACCATCGGGTCCTGCGCCCAGGTCGGCAAGAACTGTCATATCTCCGGCGGCGCCGGGATCGCCGGCGTGCTTGAGCCGATGCAGGCCAATCCGGTGATTATCGAGGATAATTGTTTCATCGGCGCCCGCTCCGAGGTTGCCGAAGGGGTGATTGTCGAGACCGGTTCAGTGCTCAGCATGGGGGTTTATATCGGGGCTTCCACCAAGATTGTGAACCGTGAGACCGGCGAGATTTCGATGGGCCGGGTTCCTGCCTATTCCGTCGTCGTTCCCGGCGCGTTGCCCGGTAAGGCTTTGCCGGATGGCAGCCCGGGACCGTCGCTGTATTGCGCGGTGATCGTCAAGCAAGTGGACGAGCAGACCCGCTCGAAGACCTCGATCAACGAGCTGTTGCGCGACTGATCCAGCATGTCGGATACGGGCGCCATCGATCCGGTTGATCTCAGCCAGCGACTGATCCGCTGCCCGAGCGTGACGCCAAGCGAGGGCGGGGCGTTGGGTGAATTGCAGACGGTGCTGGAGGAGCTCGGCTTCGCCTGCCATCGGTTGCCGTTTTCCGACGACGACACGCCGGATGTCGACAATCTCTATGCCCGGCTTGGCACGGCGGCGCCGAATTTCTGCTTCGCCGGGCATACCGACGTGGTCCCGGTCGGCGATGCCGAGGCTTGGTCGGCGGATCCTTTCGCGGCGGAAATTCGCGACGGCAACCTGTTCGGCCGCGGCGCCTCGGACATGAAGTCGTCGATTGCCTCGTTTATCGCCGCAACCCAGCGCTTCGCCGCCGAGCACACCGGGGAGATTCCCGGGTCGATCAGCCTGCTGATCACCGGCGATGAGGAAGGACCGGCGATCAACGGCACCACCAAGGTCCTCGACTGGATGGTCCAAAATGGCGAGGCCATCGACGCTTGTATCGTCGGCGAACCGACCAACCCGGAACACCTGGGCGGCATGGCCAAGATCGGACGGCGCGGTAGCTTCACCGGTTGGCTAACCGTGCACGGCACCCAGGGCCACACCGCCTATCCGCAACTCGCCGACAACCCGCTCTCGCGCCTGGTGAAAATGCTTGGACCGCTGGCCGAGGAACAACTCGACCAGGGTAGTGCGCATTTTCCGCCGACGACGGTGGCGATTTCCACCATTGATACCGGCAATCCGACGACCAATGTTATCCCGTCCCGCGCCACCGCCGGCTTCAACATTCGCTTCAATGACACCCAGACCGCCGAGACCATCGAGACCTGGTTGCGCGGCATTTTCGACGCTGTCGGCGGCGCGTACGTGTTGAAAACCGCCTGCTCCTCGAACGCCTTCCTGACCGAGCCTGGACCGCTGACCGATGATCTGGTCGCCTCGATCCAGGAGGTCTTGGGGGTTACGCCGGATCTCAGCACCACCGGCGGCACCTCCGATGCCCGGTTCATTCGACAATATTGCCCGGTCGTCGAATTTGGCGGCGTTGGCAAAACCATGCATAAGGTCGACGAACATGTGGCCGTGGATGACGTTCGCGCGCTGGCCGACGTCTATCATGTCTTGCTGAATAAGTTTTTCGCCCGCCCGCACGGCTAAGGCCGTGCTGCCAACATTCTCCGAGATCCTGAAATCCCTCTACGGCGTCTATCTGCTGGCTCGTCGCCATCCGGACGCGCCGGCGATGTTCGATTGTTCGGTCGATGGGTTCTGGCGCTCCCTTTTCGCCGCCGTGCTGGTTCTGCCGGCGCATATACTGATTACCGTGCGCACCCTGATGGCGGTTTCGCCGGTGGATTATGGCGTCGAAGACGGCGTCACCGATCTGTTGATCTACATCATCGCCTGGTTGGCTTACCCGGCGCTGATGGTTCCGATAACCAAGGTCCTGGGCCGCGGCGAAAGAGTGCTCGACTACATGGTGCCGTATAACTGGGCCTCGGTGCCGATTGGGTATCTATTCGGCGCCATCGCCTTGGCGGGAATGACCGGGCTGGTCTCGCCCGATATGGAATTGGGCCTCAACATCGGCTCTTATACCACCTTCCATTGATCAGAACCCATGTGCCCAATCCCGGGTTCCGATGGACATTA
>JAQBUJ010000404.1 GCA_027623845.1 Pseudomonadota bacterium | reverse complement strand
GCAGACTCCACAGACCTGAGGATTGGCAACCTTTTTTTGAGGCTTTCGAGGAGCGGCGCCCATATCGCGATCTTACTATAAAGCGGGTCGACCAAGGTGGTCCACCTCAGTGGATCAGGTCAAATGGCGTCCCGGTTTTCGATACCGACGGAAATTTCAAAGGTTTTCGAGGGACCGGCAGCGACATAACCGATCGCATACGTACCGAGGAGGCGCTACGCGCTTCGGAGCAGGCGCTGCAGCGCTCGCATGACGAACTTGAAACACGGGTTGCCGAACGCACCCAGGAATTGCTCGAGGCGACGGGCGAGGCGGAACGGGCCAATCAAGCCAAATCGGAATTTCTCTCGAGCATGAGCCATGAACTCAGGACGCCGTTGAACGCAATATTGGGGTTCAGCCAACTGATGGCCATGGAAACAGATCTTAAGGACGATCTTCAGCTTTCTGTCGACGAGATTTCCAAGGCTGGACACCATCTGCTGCATTTGGTCACCGAAATACTAGATTTGGCGCGCATAGAGACGGGCCACATGGAGTTGAATTTCGAAATCGTTACTCTGGCGCCACTTATCGAAGAAGCTCTCTCGCTGATCGGGCCAAGCGCGGCGGCACGGTCGGTGTCTTCGATCTACGAGAGCCGGGGAAACGAAAGCGTAACCGTGTGGAGCGATCCCATGCGGCTGCGGCAGGTCCTGTTGAATTTTCTCAGCAACGCGGTGAAATACAATCGCGAAGGAGGGACCGTGGTCGCCTGGGTTGAGCCCGGCGCGAAGGAGGGATCCTGGCGGATCCTGGTTCGCGATACCGGGGCTGGGATCGCAAATGAAGACCGCGCCAAAGTGTTTGAAGCCTTCAATCGCCTCGGGAGGAATAATTCCGCGATTGAGGGCACGGGCATCGGGATGACCGTTTCAAGGCAGATCGCCGAGGCCATGGGGGCCAGCCTCGATTTCGAAAGCGAAGTTGGCGTCGGCAGCACCTTCTGGCTTGAACTGCCGGGATCGACCTAGTTTATTCCGCCGCCATGGCTTTCTTGGTTTCAAATCGAAAACCGCGATAACCGTCGGCGACGACCTCCTCACAGATCTTCCGATAAGCGCCGACGCCGGCGATATAAGGCATGAACAGCCGCGGTTTGCCGGGGATATTCGCGCCCATGTACCAGGAGTTCGCCTGCGGAAACAGCGTCTTGTGGGCAACGACCTGAACATGATCGACCCACGCGTCCTCCGCCTCCAGGGCCGGCTCGATTAGCTCCAGACCCTGATCGCGCATGTGGATGATGGTGTCGGCCACCAGGTCCACATGCTGCTCGACAGAGGTGATCATGTTGCTCTTCACCGACGGACTGCCCGGGCCGGTGATCATGAACATATTCGGAAAACCCTGGCTCATCAGACCCAGATAGGTCCGGGGGCCGGCTTCCCATTTTTTTGTCAAGGCCAAGCCATCGCGGCCTGTGATATCCACGTTGAACAGGGTTCCGGTCATGGCGTCGAAACCGGTGGCGAACACGATGCTATCGAACTCAAACCGCCGCCCGTTCACCATCAGGCCGCTCTCGGTCAGGCGGTCGATCGGGGCGGTGGAGATGTCCACCAGTTCGACATTGTCCCGGTTATAGGTCTCGTAATAACCGGTATCGACACAGAGCCTCTTGGTGCCGATCGGGTGAGTCTTCGGCGCCAGTAGTTCACCGGTCACCGGGTCCTTCACCGTCTGGCGGATCTTGTTGCGGACGAATTCCGCCATTGTGTCGTTGGCCTGCTTGTTCGTCATAATGTCGTTGAACGACGCCAAGAAACCAGAGCCGCCGATTTTCCAGCGCGCCTCATAGGTCTCCAGGCGCTCTGCCTCGCTGACGTCCAGGGCGGATTTATTATTCAGATCGCGCAGCACGCCGTTCGGCGCATAACGCATCTCCGCCCGCTTGTCGGCGTAACCATTCCTCCAGGCGCCCGCATATTCCGGCGTCATGGGATGGTTTCGCGACGGGATCGAGAAGTTCGCCTGCCGTTGAAAAACAGTCAGGTGCGCGGCTTGTTCCGCGATCACCGGGATCGCCTGGATCGCCGAGGAACCCGTGCCGATTACCGCCACCCGCTGGCCGGTGAAGTTCACCTCCTCATGCGGCCAGAGACCGGTGTGATAGGTGCTGCCCTTGTAGTCGTCAAGGCCCTCGAACTTCGGCACTTGTGCGGTCGAAATACAGCCGCCGGCCATGACGAAATGCTTGGCCGCGACCCGCTCCCCCAGGCTGGTTTCGATCTGCCAGAGGCGCTGGCTCTCATCGTAATGCGCGGCGCGGACTTCGGTCTCGAAATCGATGTGCGGACGCAGGCCGAAGCGGTCGGTGACGTGGTTGACATAGGCCAGTATGTCGGCCTGGCCGGAGAATTTCTCGGGCCACTCCCATTCCTGCTGCAGATCATCGTCGAAGCCATAGGAATACTGCATGCTTTCCACGTCGCAGCGTGCACCGGGATAGCGATTCCAGAACCAAGTGCCGCCGACGCCGTCGCCGCGCTCAAAACAGCGCGTGGAGATGCCTTGCTTGCGGGCGCGGTGCAGGAGGTAGAGGCCAGCAAAACCTGCTCCCACGATCACGACGTCAACAGTGGACGCCTTTTCTACCTGGTCAGACATGCCACCTCACTTCACATTCGATGCCGGTCTGACCGGCAGGATGGGTTGACTATAAAGAGCATAAGCCAATTCACCAATCCTCGACCGGGGCTGGCTGCATTCTTCGTGGCGCCGGTTCGCCATGGGCGTATTGTGATTGAGCGTGGGCAAAGTGTGTCCACACAAGATTGCGTGGTTCCGCTCTACAATCCAAATATTGAACCGGTGGTGTCAAAGGAAAGGACAAGACGTGGCAGCTTCCGCGCCCTCGGTGACTGAACGGCTGCAGGCCGCCGTCGGGATGCACCAAGCCGGCAATTTAGCCGGCGCCGGACGGCTCTACGAGTTGGTCCTAGCGGTTCAGCCCGGCAATGTGGATGCCTTGTATCTAAGCGGGTTGGCGATTGGCCAATCGGGTAATCTACCGTTCGCCCTGACGCGCCTGAAGGCCTGCCTCGACCAACGTCCTGGGCATGTGGACGCGCGCCTCGCCGTCGCCAATGCCTTGCGCAGCCTCGGCCGCCATGATGAATCGACCGATAGCTACCGGGCGGTGCTGAAACTGCGCCCACTCGACCAGACCGCCAGGAACAGTCTGGCGGCAACACTGATTGATCGCCAACGTACCGACAGTGCGGTTCAGGTATTGCACGCCTTGCTGGCAATTGATCCGGCCCATATCGATGGGTGGAACAATCTTGCCATCGCGTCGCTGGAAAGCGGCGCCGAGAACGACGCGGTCGATGCGTATCGGCGATCGCTCACGCTGGAGCGCGGCAATGACAAAACATGGGCGGGGATTGCGTCCGCCTCGTGCGATATTGGCCGGCCACAGAACGCTTTGCCGGCGATCAAGCGCGCCCTTGCGTTGCATCCACAGGGCGTCGACCATCTCTATTTAACGGGCCATGTGCTGGACCAACATGGGCAGCCTGACAAGGCTGTCGAGGCGTGGCGGCGTGTCCTCTTCGTCGAGCCAGAGCACGAGAGGGCGATCACCCAAATCGCCATCGCCGCCGCTGAACGAGGCGATTTCAACCTCGCGTCGGAGATTATTCTGCGGCCGCTGCAGCGGCGGCGCGGCGTCGACGGCGCGAAGACCAACGACGACAGTTTTCACACGACGGGACGGACCAAGCTGCGCCATACAGCTGAACAACTCGATCATCTTGTGGTTGAAGGCCGTCTCGATGAAAGCTTCGCCGCGATCGCCAAGGAAGCCCGCCTCTTGGCCGAACAAATCGAGCCAAACCGGCGGGCCGAACTGCGGAAAATCAAGCCGCCGCCCTCGACCGCATTTCTCAGAGCGTTCAACCGGCTGCACTACGTGGCTCCTGCAGCAAGCATACCGGGCGGCGTCCTCAACCCGGATCAGGACTGGGCAAGGCTTCAGCATGCTTTCGCGGATGATGGCCCCTGCGCGGTTCAGATCGACAATCTGTTGCGAGAACCGGCTTGGATCGCGCTTCGACGA
>JAQBUJ010000403.1 GCA_027623845.1 Pseudomonadota bacterium | reverse complement strand
GACGAACACATCGGCATTGTTCTCGAACAACCGCTCGGCGATATCCTGGCGGGTGACCTCGTCCGCCGTGGCGGTCAAGGCGGCGATCGGCACCCCTGGGAACAGGTCTTTCAGGCGGGCCAGCCCTTCATATTCCGGGCGAAACGCCGGCCCCCATTGCGAGATGCAATGCGCCTCATCGATGGCGAACAGCTTGATCGGCAATCGGGCCAACGCCGAGAGCATCCGCTCGGTCATCAGACGTTCCGGCGCCAGATAGAGGATCGGCGCCTCGCCGGACGCGACCCGGCGCCAAGACTCGATATTGTGAGATCGATCCCGCGCCGAGTGGATGGTTTCGGCCGGCACCCCGGCGAGCCGCAACGCCGCGACCTGATCCTGCATCAAGGCCACCAGCGGCGAGACCACGACGGTAACCCCGCCGAGCACCAGGGCCGGCACCTGAAAACACAACGACTTTCCGGAGCCGGTCGGCATCACCGCCAGCGCATGGCGTCCGGCCAGCAGACTATCTACGACGTCCTCCTGGCCGGGACGGAAATCCTCGAAGCCGTAGACCTCGTGCAGGATTTGTCTTTTCCGATCCTCGAACGCCAGCGCGAGCGCCATTCCGGTTTTCCTCGTTCATCAAAAACAAAGCCCGCCACAATTCCTTCATGGCGGGCTTCGAGGATACGCTGATTCGATCGCTTAGGGGGGAGCCATTCTATTCCAGGCATCAAGCGCCGCTATCTTGTACGCCTCCGCCAGGGTCGGGAAGTTAAAGGTGTTCTCGACGAAATACTCCAGTGGGCCTTGAAGATTGAGCACCGCCTGGCCGATATGGATCAACTCCGTCGCCCCCTCGCCGATGATGTGGACACCCAACAAACGCCGGGTCTTCAGGTCGACGATCATTTTCATCATCCCCGAATCGAGCCCCATGATATGGCCGCGCGAGGTCTCGCGAAACCGGGCGATCCCGACCTCATAGGGCGTACCGGCGGCTTTCACCTCTTCCTCGGTCAAGCCGATGGTGGAAATTTCCGGCACCGCATAGATGCCATAAGGGAAGAATTTCGGTGGCTCGAACGCCGACTCGCCCAAGGCGTGACAGGCCGCGATCCGGCCCTGCTCCATCGAGGTCGAGGCAAGGCTCGGAAAACCGATGACATCACCGGCGGCGTAGATATGGGGAACCGCAGTCTGGAAGGTATTGCTATCGACAACAAGGCGCCCTCGGCTATCCGCCTCCAGGCCTGCCGCCGCCAAGTTCAGGGCCGCAGTAGCGCCCGTCCGACCAGCGGCGAATAGAATCATGTCGCAGCGCACGACCCGACCATTTTCCATGACGATCACGCAACCGCCGCCCTTGTTTCGCTTCACGGACTTGATCGTACAACCGAGCCGCAAAACGACGCCGCGATCACGCAAGTCGTGCATTAATTCGGCGACCAATTCCTGATCGACAAAATCAAGCACCGTCTCGCGGGCCTCGATCAAGGTGATCGGCACATCGAGCACGCTGAAAATCGTGGCGTATTCAACGCCGATCACACCGCCGCCAACCACCGCGAGGGTCTTCGGCATTCTTTGCAGATCAAGGATATCGTCGCTGTCGAAAACCGTCTTACCGTCGAACGGCACATAACTAGGTCGATAGGGTTGCGAGCCGACGGTGAGGATGAATTTTTCAGCCGAATACTGATGCACCGCGCCGTCTTCGAGGGTGACTTCGATCGTGTTGGGGTCGACGAACTTTGCCGCCCCCTTCAACGTCTGCACGCTGTTTCGGGTAAACTGATGCTCCAGCACCTCGACCTCATGATCGAGCGTGAGGTGCAGGCGTTTTCGCAGATCTTCGGCGGTAATGTCCTGCTTGACCCGATACGAGCGACCGTAGAAGCCCCGCTCCCGCCAACCGGACAGGTTCAGCGCGGTTTCCCGCAAGGTTTTACTGGGGATCGTCCCGGTATGCACAGATACGCCGCCAACCCGGCGACCTTTTTCGACAACAAGCACGGTTCTGCCGAACTTTGCCCCTTGGATCGCCGCCCGGCGGCCACCGGGGCCGCTCCCGATGACGATCAAATCATAGTGACGCATGGACGACATGACGATAGCGCCCCCTCATAAACTAGATAAAGAAAAGATCAAAGTCACATAAATATCAAGGGAAATCGGAATTATCCACAATTACAAACTCCCCCTCGGCAGTGGTATTTTCGCCATAAATGGTGAAGATTTTCGAAACGCATGATCAATCCTTATTATACGGCGCGCACAAAGGGGGCCACCGCGCCTGCTCTGGCCTAGTGGCGCGACCGAGACGGATCGGCCGCGACCGTCGCCATAATCCGCCGGCCAACATTTTAGTCCAGCGGTGCGCCATGCGGCCAGATGGCAGATTAATTTCAACATTTACCGACTTCCTCTTGCAAGGCTCATCACAATGGCGCGAAGCTTGGGCCGCATAGTCTGGGAGGAATACCGGTGAGTGGCGAAACCTTTGATTTCATTATCGTCGGGGCGGGTTCGGCTGGCGCCGTGCTGGCCAATCGGCTAACCGAAAACAGCCACTGGCGCGTGCTGCTGCTGGAGGCTGGTGCGAAGAGCCATCCGTATTCCCGCGTTCCGATTAGCTTTGGATTGTTGATTGACCACCCCACCGCCAATTGGCGCTATAGCTCGCAGCCTGAGGAAGGCACCGCAAACCGGCGAATTCCGGTCCCGCGCGGGCGGTTGCTGGGCGGTTCAAGCTCGATCAATGGCCTGGTTTTCGTGCGCGGCCAACCCCTGGACTACGACACCTGGAGCCAGCGCGGCAACCGGGGCTGGAGCTTTGACGACGTGCTGCCGGTTTTCAAGCGCATGGAGCACTACGAGCACGGCGCCGACGATCTGCGCTCCCAAGACGGCCCGCTCCGGGTCAGCGAGGCGACCGACGAAGGCCCGCTCTATGACGCCATCCGCTCCGCCACCAAGGAACTCGGGATTCCGCACAACCCCGACTATAACGGCGCCACTCAGGAAGGCATCGTGCGCACCCAGACGACGATCAGCAACGGCGTGCGGATGAGCACGGCGCGCTGTTATCTGGATCCGGTCAAACACCGCTCGAACCTGAGGATCGAGACCGGGGCGCACACCCACAAGGTGCTGATGGATGGCACCAAATGCACCGGCGTTCAATACATGCAGAACGGTCGCTTGATCGAGGCGAACGCCGCCAAGGAGGTGATCGTGTGCACCGGCGGCGTGGCCTCGCCACAATTGCTGGAGCTGTCGGGCATCGGTCGGCCGGAGCTGCTGCGTTCCCACGGCATTGAGGTGAAGCACGAGTTGATGGGCGTCGGCGAAAACCTGCGCGACCATATCAACGCCCGCATTCAGTTCCATATGAAGCGCACCGAGCTGTCCTACAACAAGCGGATGCAGGGAATTGGCCCGGCCTGGCAGGTGCTGCGCTATGTGTTTCAGAAGCGCGGCTTCATGAGCTTGCCCTCGGCGCCGATGCTGGCGTTCCTGAAGACCCGTGAGGATATGGAATCACCGGATGTGCAGATGCATATCGTCCCCTACGCGGTCAAAAACCCGAAGAAGCGTCAGCTGCACAAATTTCCGGCGATGACCATCTCCTGCTACCAACTACGCCCGGAAAGCCTGGGGTCGATCCACATTCAATCACCTGATCCGCTGGAGCATCCGGCGATCAATTTCAACTTCCTGTCCGATCAGATCGACCGCGACGCCATGACCCTGGGGTTCCGCCGGATCCGCGAAATCATGGATACCGACGCGATGAAACAGGTCCGGGGCGATGAATATTCGCCCGGCGGCGAGGTCGAGACCGACGCGCAGATCATGGACTATATCCGCAACAACGCCGAGACCGCCTACCATCCGATCGGCACCTGCCGCATGGGGCCGGGACCAAGCGGTGTGGTCGACGAACGGCTGCGGGTGCACGGCCTCACCGGATTACGGGTCGCCGATGGCTCGATCATGCCGACCATGGTCTCCGGCAACACCAATGCCGCCTGCATCATGATCGGCGAAAAAGCCTCCGATATGATCAAAGAAGATCACGCGGCCGGGTGACGGGGTAAGGGAGGGCGAACGGTCGCCACC
>JAQBUJ010000402.1 GCA_027623845.1 Pseudomonadota bacterium | reverse complement strand
CTTCGGAAAAGAAGCCAGCGAGCGCATCCAGTGTTTCTTCCGGTTGCTCGGCCATCATCATATGACCGGCGCCGGCAAGAACCGTCGTCCGGCAGTCGGCGATCGCCTCTGATAAAGCCGCCGCGCCGCGGGCCGGGGTCATTCGATCGTCGGCGCCAAGCAACAGCAGGGTCGGGCAAGACACGCTCTTTGCCGCCTCCAACCCGTCCGACCAGCGATCGCAGGCTCCCAGATCATTGCCGAGGACCCCCGGCTGACCGGATTCCAGCAACCGCATGCTGGTTCCGGCGATCCAGGACCCTGGCGCCCGATGCCCACCGATTTGCGCGCGCCGGCCAACGCCCCAGCCGACGATGCTCTCATAGGCCGAATGGTCGTTGTTCTCGGCGGCGCTGAGCAGGGCCGGCGCGACTTGGATATGCGGCGATGTGCCGAGCAAGGCCAGTTTGCGAATTGAGATGTCCGGCCGGGCCGCCAAATTCAAGGAGATCATCGAGCCCATGGAATGGCCGATCAGGTGCACGTCCCGGGCGCCGGCCAGATCAATCGCGCCGGCCAACCAATCGGTATAGTCGGGGATCGCCGCCGGGGCCGGCCCGTCGGACCGACCATGGCCCGGCAAATCCAGGTTCATCACCGAGAACCCGTGATGGGCAAAGTACCGGGCCTGCATCGACCAAACGGTATGGTCCATCCCAGCGCCATGCACCATCACCAGGGCCGGTTTATCCGGGTCGAACGGCCGGCCTCCGGTGGCGATAAAGGCCGGTTTACCGGCAACGCTCAACTCCATGATCAACCCGCCTTACGAAGGGTGGCGGCGCGCAGCGCCTGGCGCAGATCGGTGATCAGGTCATCCGGGTTTTCCAATCCAACCGAAAGCCGCACCAGATCCTCGGACAACCCCGCCGCCTTCATCGTCTCGGCGTCCATCTGTTGATGGGTGGTGCTGGCTGGATGGATCACCAGGGACTTGGCGTCGCCGACATTGGCGAGATGTGACCAGATCGCCAGCCGTTCAATGAACTGCCGGCCCGCCTCGCGTCCGCCCTTGATACCGAACGCGATCATCGAGCCGGCGCCCTTCGGCAGCAATCGCATAGCCAACGCCTTGTCCGGGTGACTGTCGAGTTCCGGATAAGCCACCCATTCGACCGCGTCCGAGCCATCGAGGAACGCCGCGACCTTGCGGGCATTGGCGACGTGCCGATCCATGCGCAACGGCAAGGTCTCGACGCCTTGCAGGATATGAAAGGCGGTCGCCGGCGCCATACAGGCGCCAAAATCACGCAATCCTTCGGCCCGGGCGCGCATGACGAAGGCTTGAGGGCCAAATTCCTCGGCAAAATCGAGGCCGTGGTAACCCGCATAGGGCTCGGTCAATGTCGGAAACTTGCCCGAGGCTTCCCAATCGAATTTACCGCCGTCGACCAGCACTCCACCGATCGCCACCCCGTGCCCGCCAAGCCATTTGGTGGCGGAATGGACGATCAGATCGGCGCCATGCTCGAAAGGTCGGCAAAGATGCGGCGTGGCAAAGGTCGAATCGACCATCAGCGGAATACCGGCTTCGTGGGCGATCTCGGCCATCGCCTCCAGATCCAACACTTCAAGCCCGGGATTGCCGATGGTCTCGCCAAACACCAGCCGGGTCTCCGGGCGGATCGCGGCGCGAAAGCCCTCCAGATCGCGAGGATGCACCTTGGTGGTCTCGATCCCGAAGCGCGGCAGCGTGTGGCTGAACAGATTGTGGCTGCCGCCATACAACGCGCTCGACGCCACGATGTGCCCGCCTTGGCCCATCAATGTCAAAATACCCAGCACCAGCGCGGCATGACCGCTGGCCGTCGCCACCGCGCCAACCCCGCCTTCCAGCGCCGCGATGCGCTCTTCCAGCACCGCGACGGTGGGGTTGGAAATACGCGAATAGATATGCCCGGCCCGCTCCAGATTGAACAGCGAGGCAGCGTGGTCAACGTCGCGAAAGACATAGGACGTGGTCTGGTAAATCGGCACCGCCCGAGCCCCCGTCACCGGATCCGGTTGCTGGCCGGCATGCAGGGACAGGGTGTCGAACCCGTAAATATTTCCAGACGATGTCATGGGTAAACCCTCCGGTGTCGACGGCGTTCCGCACGCGGCCTGCGGCTACTCTACTAGAGGTGCGATCGGCCGAGAAAGAGGGAGTTGAAAATTAAAAAGGGCCGCGCGAACGCGACCTTTTTTTTATTTTTCTTGGATCTAAGATCCCTGTTCAACTTGCCCAGGACGGACCGTAAAGCGGCCCGGAACGAGCGTCAACAAGACTCTTCCAGCCCCGGACCAAGAATTTACGCCGACAAAACTTCACACGGTCATTCCTCTGCCGGACGCCCGCTTCAATGTATTGTGATTCGTCTGGATAAGGTACTGAGGCTCACTATCAATCCGCCCTCACTGCGGTATACAGAGTCTCACGATAAAGTTGGATTCACGCCATGTCTCGTGCTGCGCTCTTTTGGGTTGGTCTTACCGTGTGGTTGGCCCTCTCGGTCGTCCTATATCCCCCAGCATTCGCTGGTTCCGGGTCGCATGGGGTATCACTCTCGATAGAGAGGCCTTTTGCCAGAGCGACGATTGGGTCGGGGAAAACCGGCGCCGCCTACCTGACGATCCACAACCCGACCGATCACCCGGACCGGCTGATCGGCGCCAAGGTTACCATCGCCAAAAAAGCCTCGCTGCACACACAGCTGCACCAGGATGGCGTGATGAAGATGCGGCCGCTCAAGACCATCGAGATCCCGGCCGAAGGTATGGTCGCGTTCAAGCCGGGCGGCGATCACCTGATGTTGATGGGACTAAAGGCGCCCCTGGTGATGGGGGGGAGTTTTGCGCTCGTCCTGGTGTTCGAAAAAGCCGGTGAGATCACCGTCTCCGTTCCGGTCCTTGCGGTGGGAGCGAAAAGCGCTGGGCATGGCGCGCATAAAAATTAGTCGCCCCGCCTTACTCTGCGTCTCTTACTCTGCGTCTCTTACTCTGCGTCTCTTACTGCGCGCTCCAGGCCCCGTCCAAGGTCATCGTTGTGCCGGACATGTTCGACGCCGCATCGCTGCACAGGAACACCGCCGTGGCGCCCAGCTGTTCGATGGTGGTGAACTGGCCCGAGGGCTGCTTCTCCCGCAGCAGGTCGATAGTCGCCTGATCGGTTGAAATGCCATCCTGGTCGGCGCGGGCCTGAATTTGCGCCATGACCAACGGTGTCTTCACCCACCCAGGGCAAATCGCATTGCAGGTCACCCCGGTTCCCGCCGCCTCCAGCGCAGTCACCTTGGTCATCCCGATCAGACCGTGCTTGGCGGCGATATAGGCGACCTTCTGCACCGAGGCGATGAGCCCGTGCACCGAAGAGATATTGATAATCCGGCCCCAGCCACGCTGCTTCATCCCGCTGATGGCCGCCTTGGTGGTGTGGAACGAGGACGACAGGTTGATCGCGATCACCGCGTCCCAGCGCTCATCTGGAAAATCCTCGATCGCATCGGTGTGCTGGATGCCGGCATTGTTGACCAAGATGTCGACCTGACCAAACTGCCCTTCGGCCTCGGCGATGAGGTCGCGGATTTCCGCCGGCTTGGTCATATCGGCGCCGTGATAACCGGCCTTGACGCCAAATCGAGCCTCAAAATCGGCCCGTTGCGCCTCAATCTCGCCGGCATCGCCGAAGCCATTCAGCATCACATTGACGCCAGCCTCGGCAAGCGCCGTGGCGATGCCTTTGCCGATGCCGCTGGTTGAGCCGGTCACCACTGCCGTTCTGCCGCGCATTATCCGCTCCCGATACGTGTTATCTTGCGAGGGCGGAATAGACGGCTGATCGGGTTAACGCAAGGGCGCTATCGCACCGCCGCGGCAATGGCGTCACCGAGATCGGTGGTATTAGCCTGCCCTCCCAGATCCGGCGTCTTCGGCCCGCCGCCAGAGATCACCTCCTCGCAAGCCCGAACGATCGCATCGGCGGCGTCGGTATGGCCGTGATGCTCAAGCAACATCGCGCCGGACCAGATCTGGCCGATGGGATTGGCGATGCCTTTGCCGGCGATGTCCGGGGCCGAACCGTGCACCGGCTCGAAC
>JAQBUJ010000401.1 GCA_027623845.1 Pseudomonadota bacterium | reverse complement strand
TTTTAATCCGCCAAAAGCGGGACTATCCCGCCTCTACCGTGGAAGACTTTTGCACCGCCCATTACAGCCCTTGAAGTATCGCCCGGCGATCCAAGTTGCCGAGGAAAATTGGCTGATACGCTGGTTAAGCTTGGGCGGCTGGATGAAGCGCGCAACGAGTTCACCTTGGCGCTTGGCGATGCCGAGGGCGACGCGGCCCTTTGGGCGCGTTATGCGGTGATGTTGGCGAGTTCGGGCGAACAGGACGCCGCCGCCGATGCTGCGGGCAAGGCGCTCGGCTTGGACGCGAGTTCGGTCGAGGTGAACCTGGCGATTTTGGAAATGCACCAGCGCAATGGCGATAGCGCCGCAGCGGATAAAACTAAATCGCAGTTGCGCACGCTCGCGCTCGACGATTCACGGGTCGAAGCGGCGATCGGATAATCTTGCCCGTGGGGTATGTTCACTAGAGTGATTCATCCTGGCTGAACCAGGGTAGAGGCCAGCCGGGATGATGGCTCTGTGGATCCCTCAACATTTACCAACATGCTTGATGCTTTGGTCCGGGTTGCATAGCCGCTCCGGTCGGTCCGCGTATTTGGAAAATCCAATAAACCTGCGTGGATCAACCTTCGGTGAACAAGGCAATTGAGGCCGAGGCGGGGGTGGAGTAGGCGGCATAGCCTTTGGATCTAGGGCCGAAGGCTAAGGGCGCGGTCTTGACGCCGCGCTGTTGTTTTACCGCGTCGATGATCAGCTTGACCACGCGGTCCGTCGCATCATGGGCGCCGCGAAGCGCCAACATGTTTTCGGACAGAACATTGCGAAACGCTTTGTAGAGCTTCCGGAGATCCGTCCGTTCTTCGGTGCTGAGGGCATTCAGCACTTCCAAATCGTTCTGTACGGCGCTCTGTGCCTGGGCATAACCTTTGGCCAGTTGGGTCTTTCTGGATTGTAGCGGCGTCAGGTCGCCATATTTGTGTGTCGCGATGATCGCGTTCTCCTGGCGCAATATTTCCATTAACCCGTTCATGCACTCGGCGAAATCCAACACTATTTGTCTCGCATCCATGTCACTTACCCTCCTGCAGGGCTATGAGTTGCCGTTCGATTGAGCTGGACAGACCGATGCCTCCGGCTTTCGAAACTTGGTTGCCGTATTCCTGGACCAACATGTCGCGGAAAATGGCCTCGCCGTTTCCGCCGCCGGTCAGGCCATCGGTCTTGATGCCTTTGAACATGTGGCCGAACATTTGGGAGAGGAACATCGATTCGAATTTTTCGGCGACATCGCGGATGCCGGCGCGGCTTTGGTCGTAGGCCGCCTTGGCCGAGTCGATATTTGATGACGGCGAGAGCGCGTCGCGTGCGGCGAAGCGGACATCGAGAGACAAGCCAGTTTCCATCGTTCGTGCCCCTCCTAGAGCAATTCAATTTCAGCTTGCAGCGCGCCTGCCGCCTTGATCGCCTGCAGGATCGAGATCATATCCCTCGGCCCAATGCCCAGCGCGTTCAGGCCGTCGACAAGTTCCTGCAAGGTTACCCCCTGGGGCAAGACCGTGAGGCGTTTGTCCTCGTCCTGGTCGACCTCGATCTGGGTCCGCGGGACGGTTACCGTCTCGCCGGTTTCGGCGAAGGGTTGGGGTTGGGAGACCTGCGGGGTTTCGGTGATGCGTATCGTCAGGTTTCCCTGGGCGATGGCCACGGTGCTGACCCGCACGTTCTCGCCCATCACGATGATGCCGGTCTGTTCGTCGACCACGACCTTGGCGGACATGTCCGGGGTAACGCGCAGCTGTTCAATATCAGTGATTAGTGCGACGGCCCTACCGCGATAAGCGTCCGGCACCAATAGGTTGACCGTCGCCGGGTCGCGGGGTTGAGCGACCGGCCCCCCTACGAACGCGTTGATCGCCTGGGCGATCCGCCGGGCGGTGGTGAAATCGGGGTTGCGCAGCGAAATGCGCACGGTGTCCATGCCTTGCAGATCATAGCCGATCTCGCGTTCGATAATGGCGCCGCTGGCGATACGGCCGTTGGTTGGGACCCCACGGCTGATCGTCGCTCCATCACCGCCGGCGGAAAACCCACCAACTGCGATAGGGCCTTGGCCGACGGCGTAGACTTCGCCATCAGCGCCAACAAGCGGGGTCACCAAAAGGGTGCCGCCGAGCAGACTTTCCGAGTCGCCAATGGCGCTGATCGAGACGTCCATTCGGGTGCCCTGCTGCGAGAATGGCGGCAGGGTCGCGGTTACCATGACGGCCGCGACGTTATCGGTCCGCAGGGCGTCGTCGCGCGCATTGACGCCAAGACGCTCCAGCATGCCGACCAGACTTTCGCGGGTGAAGATAGAGGTGGTGAGCGTGTCGCCGGTGCCATTCAGGCCGACCACGAGGCCGTAGCCGATCAGCATATTTTCCCGCACACCCTCGAAATCGACGATATCCTTAATGCGGGTCTGGGCGGTGGCGCCGGAAAGGTCGCCAAAAACGCAAAAACCGAGAACCAGGGCCGACGCTAAGAGTTTGCGGGCCGTCCGAAGTGTTCTTGCCTGCTGATCGGGCATGACATTTGTTCCGTTCTGTCTGTCGTCCCACCCCTTTGGAGTGAGGTCACAGCAGGTAATGCGAAATTCATGCCAGGATTGCGGGGCGGTAGAACGGGGGTCTCCGCCTTGCAGTGGCCGGGAGCCGCGATTGGCCGCTCAATCACGGCACCAGGCGGCATTTCTTGCCCGGTCGGTTGGGCATGACCCGGGCGCTGTTGGCGGAAACGGTTATCGCGATCCCTGGTTCATGATATAAGGGGCGGAGATAGCGGCCAAGACGGACGTCCATGAAAATTGATCCGACAAGGCGAACAGGCGCCTCCAACGTCAAACGCTCCGGTAGCTCCGCCAAAGGGGCTAGCGGCGATTTCGCTCGACTGTTGCAGGCTAGTTCAGAAACCGAAGCTACGTCCGGACCAGCGGCGGCGGCGCCGGTCGATTCGCTGTTGGCGCTGCAGGAAGTCAGTGACCAAGGCGGCGGTGGCAAAAACAGCGCGCGTCATCGAGCGGAGCTGATGCTCGACCGGCTTGAGGAAATTCGAACGGGTTTACTGCTTGGATCGATCCCACGCTCGCAACTTCATGAATTGGCGCAGGTCGCACAGCAGACCAGAGAAAGCTTCGTTGATCCGGCTCTTAGCGACGTTCTTGACGATATTGAACTTCGCGCCAGGGTAGAATTAGCCAAGCTTGATGCTACCGAACATTAAAATCACAACATTATTATATATTTAGTCCCGATATAGGATTAACGAATCCGTTAATCTGGGTGTTGCAGCAGTCATATCCGATCCATATACTCCGCTCGATTTTTAGGATCTCGCAAAGCTGAGCGCGCCAGTGGCGTGACAGTTTGGAGGATGGGGATGCAGACGACGCTTGCGCCGGACTACGAACCGTCGGACGACGAGGGTTTTATGAACTCCACACAGTTGGAGTACTTTCGCCAACGGTTGTTAGAATGGAAGAACGAATTGGTCCGTGATGCGGGGGAAACCTTGAATCATTTGACCGAAGGAAACCTGCAACAGCCGGATATGGCGGATCGCGCCTCGTTGGAGACGGATCATCAGATCGAGCTTCGGACTCGGGATCGTGAACGCAAGTTGATCAGCAAGATCGACGAAGCGTTGCAACGGATCGAGGACGGGACTTACGGATATTGTGAGGACACGGACGAGCCCATTGGTCTACGCCGGCTGATTGCGCGACCGATCGCGACCTTGAGCTTGGAAGCCCAGGAACGTCACGAGCGTCTCGAAAGGACGCATCGCGACGATTAATCCCACGATCGATCAAACAGACCGAAGGCCGCCCGGTGGGGCGGCCTTCTTTTTAGGTCCGATGTTTATTCGATCAGAAGGGCATCAGTATTTCGAGGACCTGGGAGCCATAGCGCATCTGCTGCAGGTCGTTGATTTGACCACGGCCACCATAGGCGATCCGGGCTTCGGCCATCTGGGCGTAGCCGATGGTGTTGGAGGAGGCGATATCCTCGGGCCGGATGATACCGCCGACCACAACCTCGCGAACCTCGTAGTTCACCCGAATTTCCTGGCGTGTAATGGGCGGTGCAAAAGTATTCCACGGTAGAGGCGGGG
>JAQBUJ010000400.1 GCA_027623845.1 Pseudomonadota bacterium | reverse complement strand
GAATTTGTTCACCCGATTCCCCTGCCCAAGCACCACATCTGGGAATACCGGACCAAAAGGGATAAGCCGCTGAGGGTGATAGCGGTGCATTGAACGGGAAAGCGTCCGGTGAAGGACGCCTTACATCATCGCCGCCTTGGCCCGGTACAAATCGGTTAGGTCGCCCAACCTTGCCAAAACTAACTTAGCCGGACGGTGAGCTGTGGAACGCGAGCCGCTGAACGGACACAGACCTGGGTCGTCGGTGATTCGAAGGTGCGAGAGGCCATCAAAAGCCGCCGCAAGAACAGCTCAAGCGGCGCGTGACCAGGCAAAAGTGAACAAAAATTGGAAATCGGGTTGGAAAGGGTTTTATCCAAATGGCTAACCCATTGAAAACCCTTGGCGACCCCTACGGGACTCGAACCCGTGTTTACGGCGTGAGAGGCCGTTGTCCTAGGCCACTAGACGAAGGGGTCGCGAAGGTCCGGCTTTCTAGGCCATATCGGATGGTCAATGCAAGGACGAACTGGCCACCAGATTGGCGATGATGTGGGTGGATATGCGTCATTGGCGGCTTGGGTCATTGACAAGGCGGCGCGGCGCCGGGAGCCTCGGGCACGCGATAAGTCGATCCTGGGAGGACTCACCGATGAAATTTGGCCTGCGTTACGCAAATACCGGTCGCAATGTCTGGCCGGACAAGGCCGTGGCCATTGCTCAGGCCGCCGAGCAAGCCGGCTTTGAGAGCATTTGGACGGTCGACCATGTGGTCGTGCCCCAGGGCTATAAATCGGCCTATCCCTATTCGACCTCCGGGCGGATGGGCGACGGGCGCGAGGACCTGCAGCTTCCCGATCCGCTGATTTACATGGCCTATATCGCCTCGGTCACCAAGACGATCCGCCTGGCGACCGGTATCCTGATCATCCCCCAGCGCAACCCGGTGGTGACCGCCAAGCAGATCGCCACCCTCGACGCCCTGTCCGGTGGGCGCGTCGACCTCGGCATTGGCGTTGGCTGGCTGGAGGAGGAATTCAACGCCATCGGCGTACCCTTCGCCGACCGTGGCAAACGGACCGACGAATGTATTGAGGCGATGCAGGCGCTTTGGTCTCAGGACGTAGCCGAATACCACGGCGAATTGGTGGATTTCGATCCGATCTACTGCCGGCCGCAGCCGGTCAACGGCACGGTGCCGATCATCGTCGGCGGCCACTCCAAAGCCGCGGCACGGCGAGCCGGGCGACTTGGCGACGGCTTCTTTCCGGCCCGCGGCGCCTCAACCGAACTGTTTGATATGGTGCGTGCATCCGCCCGCGAATTTGGCCGCGACCCGGATACGATCGAGCTGATCGCCTCGGTCCCGGAGAAGCTGGAGGATATTCCGGAATTGGCGAAAATCGGCGTCAGCCGCATCCTGATCCCCTCCAGTCCGATGGGCGGCACCACCACCTACGCCAGCACCCCCGAGGATATCTTGGCGTTAAGCTATGTACTGGAGCGCTACGCCGATACCTGAGGGTGATTGCCCCGGAGCCTATCTGATGGGCCACGCTCGGTAGCGGCGCGGCCCATCGATGTTTTAGTTATGGTTATCGGGTCGGGTTATCGGGCCGGGGGTTATCGGCTCTCAATCAGGCCGTTAGGTCGCCAGGGTGAGAATTTCCATGACCTCTGCCGGGCCATTAATCTTGCGCGGGTTGCGGGGAATCCACGGCGTGCCCATGGATTGCTCGGCGATCCGCTGAAAATTTTCCGGCCCTACATTCACCGCACCGAGGCTGCGTGGCATGCCGAGACCGCCGATAAAGGCGTCAAGCACGTCGCCGGCGTCCTCCCCCGGATGCCCCATGGCGGCGGCGACCAATTCCTGGCGCGCGGCATTCGCCGGTTTGTTCCAGCGCATCACATAGGGAAGCATGATGCAGGAGGTGTGACCGTGCGGAACATCGAACACCGCCCCCAGGACGTAACCGATTCCGTGGCTGGCCCCCATCGGCACGCCGCTGGCCAGGGGCGCCATCGACATCCATGTACCCATCTGGCAATCCAGGCGGGCCTGGATATCGGTTGGATCGGCTTTTACCCGGGTCAGACCGCTGGTCAACAGCGACAACCCCTGCAGCGCCTGGGCATCGCCATAGGGATGCGCCTCGCCGGAACAGACGCCCTCGACGCAGTGATCGACGGCGCGGATACCGGTGGACAGGAACAGCCATTCCGGCGTGTGCACCGTCGGCGCCGGATCAAGGATCACCGCTTTTGGCATGATCCCGGGATGACGAAACAGCTCCTTGATGTGGGTCCGCTCGTCGGTCACGCCGGCAATGGCGCTGAACTCACCACCCGACAGGGTCGTCGGCACGGTGATCTGCGGCACCGTCGGCGGGTTGCACGGCGGTGGTCCGGACACTCCATCCGGGCCGACCACGGCGCGCAACATATCCATCTGCTCAGGCTCTCGAATGTCGTTGGCCAGACACAGCGCCACCGCCTTGGCGGCATCGGTGATCGAACCGCCGCCGAAGGTAACGATTAGATCGGCCTTGGCGTCACGGGCCGCAGCGGTCGCGGCGATGACATCGCCGCGCGGCGTGTGCGGGGCCATCTTGTCAAACTCACCAACCACTTTGTTGCCCAGTGCCCGGCGCAGTTGGGCGATCTCATCGGTCTCGCGGTTCAAGGTGCCGCTGATCATCAAAAACACCCGTTCCGCGCCAGTGCCGGCGACTTCCGCGGCGATCGCCTCGGCCACCGGTTTGCCGAAGGTAACTGACTCCATGCGCCCAAAGGCGACCCGTCCCGTTTGCACCATTGTCCGTCTTCCCAAAAGTCTAGCGGCTCAAAAAAACCGGCGCGATCGCCTAAGCGGCTGAAGTCTCGGCGACGCCCGCCGAGACGTAACCGCCATCCACGAACAGGATATGGCCATTGACATAACCCGCCGCCTCACCGGCCAGGAACAAGGCGGCGTCGGCCATTTCCTCGACCGTGCCGTAACGTCCTGCTGGAATTACCTTGAGATAATTCGCTCGGGTATTGTCGGTATGGATCTCGCGGGTCAACGGCGTGTCCACCGGCCCCGGCGCGATCGCGTTCACCGTAATACCATCGCCCCCAAGATCCCGCGCGCCCTGTTGTGTCATACCGATGACCGCGGCCTTCGAGGTGCCATAGGCCGGGCGGTGCTCTCCGGCCCGGGCGCCGGCGATCGAGGCGACATTGATGATCCGGCCATATTTCTGCTTCACCATCTCGCGCGCCGCCGCCTGGGCGCAGTAAAAGCTGCCGTTGAGGTTGATTCGCATCACCCGATCGAATTCTTCCGGCGTCACGTCATTGAAATGTCCGAAATGACCAACCCCGGCGATATTGGCCAGAATGTCGACACGGCCATGCTTTGCCACAGTGTCGGCGACCAATGCTTGAGCGGCCTGATGATCGGTGACATCCAGCCGCGCCGAGGAAGCCTTACCGCCCTTGGCGACGATCGCCGCCGCCGTCGCCGCCACGCCGGCCTCGTTCAAATCCACGGCAACGATGGTGGCGCCGTTCGCGGCGAACATATGGGCGATCGCCTCGCCGATGCCGCCGGCGGCGCCGGTCACGATGGCAATGCGGTTTGCTAGTCGCATGGGTCCGTCTCCCTAACCAAAATCCTAAAGATCCGCCTCGGTCAGGCGTGGGATCAGCGGTTTCAAAACCCGGATCCCAGCGCGACCAACGGCGGGACGCGCCGCCTCGATATCATCGGCAAAGCCGCGCCGGTTGACATTTTGATCGAGCCCGACGGACGTCAGCCAGGTGACCGAAAGCCCGTCCGGCACCCCTGCCCCGGCGCCGTCTTCCACCACCAACAGCGCACCTTGCAGCGGCACGTTCGGCGTCACGTCCATGCCATCGAACAGGTTGCGGTTCCAATTAGTCATCTTGGTGCGCCACTCACCGGTGCCGGTCGGCCCGGCCTGATTGAGATACGGCTCGCTCTGGAAGAACTCCGGTCCATCGACCTGGTGAATAGCGACGAAAGGCGCATCCGCCTCATGCAGGCATTCAAATCTCTGGGTGGCGTGGAACCCCGGAAAAGTCAGCAGCATCTTGGTGTGGGTAAGGTACCAGTGGTCCCATTCGACGCGTCGCTCACGCTCAATCAGATCCATTTC
>JAQBUJ010000399.1 GCA_027623845.1 Pseudomonadota bacterium | reverse complement strand
AGCCGCAATAGTCAAAAATAAAACCATAGGCGCCGGAGGAGTTCACCCGGTCCTGCTCGTCCGGTTCGCGCAGTTCCGGCCCGGCCCAGAACGCCGTCTCGCGCAGCCCGACGCCGGCTTCCTCGGGGATCGAAAGCGGCGACCAATGCGCCTTGGCGGCGACCCGAACCAAGGCGATCGCGTTGTCCGGGTTGCTGATCGAGCGGGCCAGCCCGTCGACCAGCTCGACATCGCCGGCCGGCACGTTGAGATCCGGCGCAGCAATGGTTTTCAATCGCATGGCGAGGCGTTCAGCGGCCAGCTTGGCGGCCCCGGCCACCGCCCCGGCGAAGCGGCTGGAATAATTGCCTGAGGCGATCGACCAGGGGTCCTTCAAGGTGTCGTGATCGGTGGCAGCGACCACGTCGCCCGGATCGACGCCCAGCGCGTCCGCCACCACCTGGGCCAGCACCGTGCGATGGCCCTGGCCTTGCGGCGCCGAGGCGACCGCGACGGTCACCGCGCCGGAGGGATCGAAGCTGACGGTGGCGGTGGCCAGGGCGCCGTTCTTGGCGCCGGCCCGCTGGCGCTGTTGCGGCGTCAACAGGGTGGTGATGTAGCCCATGTTGGAGATCGACGGCTCGACCACGGCGGCGCAACCGATACCGTAAAGCCGGCCCTCGGCCCGAGCCGCCGTGCGGCGTTGCTTCAGCTCTTCCAGGCCGCCCTCGCGGACCGCCTTGGCCAGGGTCGCGGCGTAGTCGCCACTGTCGAGCACCGCGCCGGGGCTGGTGGTGAACGGCATCGCCTCGCCGGGGACCAAATTGCGCCGGCGCAGTTCCATCGGGTCCAGGCAGAGCCGGGCCGCCGCCAGATCCACCAGCCGCTCCAACGCAAAATACACCTGCGGGCCGCCAAAGCCGCGCATCAAGCCGGTCGGGGTTTTGTTGGTGACCACCACCCGGTTGTGGATCGCCAGATTGTCGATTCGGTAGGCGCCGGTCATGTTGCCGTGCATGCGATACAGCGTCGCCGGCTCCGGGGCCCGCAGATAGGCGCCGCAATCCTCCAGCTGGTCATAATCCAGTGCGGTGATCCGGCCCTGGCCATCCAGCGCCGCGCGGATCGTGGTGACCCGATTGGTCGCCGCCGTCGCCGCCGTCAGATGTTCCAGCCGGTCCTCGACCCATTTCACCGGCCGGCCGGCCAGCTTGGCGGCGATACCGAGCGCCACGACATAGGGGAACACCGCCTGCTTGACCCCGAACGAGCCACCGGAATCCGGCGGCGTCCTAAGCCGCAGCCGATTGCCGGCCACTTTGAGGGCGCGGGCCATCACCGTGTGCAGGGTGTAGGGCCCTTGGAAATTCGCCGTCACCTCATAGGCGTCCTCGCCGGGGCGATGCTCGGCCAGCACCACGAAGGTCTCGATCGGGGTGCAGGAATTGCGCGGATAGCGCACCGTGGTCTCCACCACATGCGCCGCCTCGGCAAAAGCGGTCTCGGGATCGCCATAGCGGAACCGACGCTCATGCAGCACGTTATGGCCGGCCCCGTCATGCAGCAGCGAGGCGTCGTCGCCGGCGGCGATTTCCGGATCGATGATGGCGGCAAGCGGCGCATAGCGCACGTCGATCAGCTCCAGCGCATCCTCGGCCCGGTAACGATCCCTGGCGATGACGATGGCGACCGGCTCGCCGACATAGCGCACCCGGTCCACCGCCAGAGCGAATTGCGGCGCATCGACCTTGACGCCGGACAGAAACGGTTTGGTTTCACCAGCGATATCGGCCCCGGTGATTACCGCCGTCACCCCCGGCAAGGCCAGCGCTGCGGTGACATCCACCGCCTCGATCAGGCCATGGGCGATGGGCGCGCGCAGAAACGCCGCATGCAAACAACCCGGCGGCTCCGCCAAATCATCGGCGAAGCGCCCGCCGCCGCGCAGCAGCGTCAGATCCTCGACCCGTTCCAGAGATTGTCCGACCATTTCCATGGCCGCATTGCTGCCAAGATCCAGGTTCCGGTGCAAGTCCCGATAGGGATTTGGGCGATTTTATCGGTGACGGACGCTGCTTCGCACCTTGAACCTCTCGCCTGGAGCGGTCTTCGAGGGTAGGGTCAATCCCAACATCCACACCCGCGAGGCAGACTGATGAGCACCCCTTCTACCGGGACCCATACCGGCCCCTATACCGGCCCCTATACCGGCATTTTCCCGATCGTCCCGACGCCGTTTACCGACTCCGGCGAGCTTGACCTGGACGGCCAGCGCCGGGTGATCGACTGCATGATCGACCAGGGCGTCGACGGGGTCTGCATCCTGGCGAATTATTCCGAGCAATTCCTGCTCAGCGACGCTGAGCGCGAGATCCTGCAGACCTTGTGCATGGAGCATGTCGACGGCCGGGTCCCGGTGATCGCCACTTGTAGCCATTTCAGCACCCGCATCGCGGTTGAGCGTTGCCGCCGGGCCGAGGCGCAGGGCGCCGCCATGGTGATGATGATGCCGCCCTATCACGGAGCGCTGCTGAAGGCTTCGGATGCGGGGGTGTATGAGCATTTCGCCGCCCTGGCCGGCGCCATCGACATCCCAATCATGATCCAGGACGCCCCGCTTTCCGGCGTCACCCTGTCGATACCGCTGCTGGCGCAGATCGCCCGGGAGCTTGACTTGGTGCGCTATTTCAAGATCGAGACCCCCGGCACTGCGGCGAAGCTGCGGGCCCTGATCGCGGCGGCCGGCGCACATATCGAGGGGCCTTTCGATGGCGAGGAGGGGATCACTCTGCTCGCCGATCTCGACGCCGGGGCGACCGGCACGATGACCAGCGCGCTGGCCTGCGAGAAGATCCGCCCGATCGTCATCGACCACCTCGCCGGCGACCGGCCAGCAGCCGAGGCCGGCTATAACCGGATGCTGCCATTGATTAACCTGGAGAACCGGCAATGCGGTTTGCGGGCTTGCAAAACTGTGATGATGCAGGGCGGGGTGATCAAATCCGACGCGGTCCGCCACCCGACGCCGCCGCTGGACGCCCCGACCCGCGAGACGCTGCTGCGGATGGCCGGGGAGCTGGATTTGATCGCGCTGAAATGGGGAAAATGAGTGGCGGCGAGGGCGGAATTCGCCTGTTTCGGTGCAATTTTCTGGCGGCGTAGAGATAAGTCTTTGGTTTTGCGCAGCGACTCCCGCTTTCAATTGAGCGCGCAATAAGAATCGCGTTTTCGGTTATTTTAATTTACTATAAAATCACCATATAAATTCGAGATAAATCACCACGAGAGTTTCGGCTGACGCCATGCGTCGGTCGTGGCGGTGGTTTTGTCTTTGATATTTCTAGCGGTGCGACCGAGAGGGATGCCTGTCATCTGTCTCGACCAGACCACGCGGTTAAAGGATAGTCGATGACCCATGATTCAGCGCCCGGCGACGACCAAGCCCCTGTCGTTCCGCCAAAAACCCGCCAATGCCTCAGGTGCAGCGCTACTTTCGAAAGTGACTGGGCCGGCAACCGGGTATGCTCGCGCTGCAAAAGCTCCGGCACCTGGCGCAACGGCGTCCCGCTCAGCACCCAGTCCTCCAGCAAACGATCCTAAGTGTTCGGTCCGGGAGCCTCATCCCCGATCAAAGCGCCAGCCAAAAGTAAGGACAGGTGATGTCCAATCGAATCCAGCGGACATCCGTCACCTTTATTAAGCCCTTCACCTTGGGCCGGGCCGATGAGCAACTGCCGCCCGGCACCCATATCGTCGAAACCGAGGAGGAACGCCTGGAGGGTGTTTCATTCCCGGTCTATCGACGGGTTTCCACGACCCTGACCTACGCCCCGCGCCCGGGCCTGACCCAAACCCTAACCATCGACCCCGCCGCCCTTGCCGCCGCCCTGGAACGCGATCGTTTGGGCGATTGAGGCTGCACCGCGCGGCGTCATCGACCAGTGACGGCGAGATTTGACGACGCCGCCTCGGGTATCAACCGCTGTTCAACAATTTTCATCCGTCGCCCTGGCGCCCCCCACTTCTGTGACGGCAGGCCTTAGGGCCGAAGCCTGAGGCCGTTCGGCGGCGATAACGGTGGTAAACGACGGCATATCGCCGCTATTTTTCTGCCACCTGTCACATTGATCCTGCTCAGGCGTGGGTCCTGCCTTTCGCCAGGACGACGGG
>JAQBUJ010000398.1 GCA_027623845.1 Pseudomonadota bacterium | reverse complement strand
TTGGCGTCGGCAGAGAGTCCGAAAGGCCGGATGTCAAATGCGGCTCGCGCGGGGTTCTACCAGGCGACGATGGTGTCGTTGCGCGAGGCGCGGCCAGAACGCCCGCTGCGGATTTGCCCTTCGCGGGCTTGGCCGTCTCGCCACCGGTCGGATAGGGGTCCCAATCGGGTCCATCTGAGTCCGCGCCTGCATCACGTACTCCCAGGCCTGCTTTCAATGCCGCGCTCAAGGACATCTGTCTCTCCCTTTCGATACCGCAGAAATGGATCGGCTGTTTTCGGGAGGAGCAACGCAAGAGCCATGCCGTTGGAGAATCATCCAATTCCTGCCATTCCCGCCCGACCCCGACAGCGGGCAGGCAAACATTGCCGCCTGGCTCGGCAAGACTTGGCCAAGGAATAACCCACTATGTCGCCAATCGCACGGGCGGGTCTTTGGGCATAGGGTCTCGGCGCTTTCGTAAGGCGCCGGAGCCGGTTAGACTCGGCGCACAGCCAATGACGAGGTCGATATGGTCGCGGTGATTCCTCAACTCCTCTCCAAGGATCAAGTTCGCACGATCGCCACCAAACTGTTCTCCACGCCGTTCGCCGACGGCGCGATGAGCGGCGGCGTGCTGGGCGCCGAGATCAAAAAGAACACCCAAGTCCCGCCCAACAGTCCGCAATACCGCGAGTTGGCGGAACTGGTCATGGCGGCAATGCGGCAGAACGAGGCGTTTAATCTGAACGCCATGCCGCGGCGGATCCTCTCACCGATCTTCAATTCCTATAAGCAGGGCGAGCGCTACGACCGCTATATCGACGCGGCGTTGATGGGGCCGTATCCCGGCATGCGAACCGATCTGTCGATCACCATCTTCCTGAACGCCCCCGACGCCTATAAGGGCGGAGAACTGGTTCTGGAATCACCATTCGGCGAGCACGAATTCAAGCTGACGCCCGGTGACGCGGTGTTGTATCCGACCCACTACATGCATCGTGTCAACCCGATCACCACCGGCCGCAGGCTTGCAGCGGTTACCTGGATCGAAAGCATGATCCCCGACCCGCAACAGCGCGAAGTTCTCGGCGATCTGGCCCAGGCGGTGGATAGTCTGGTGCGCGATAAGGGAGACGGCGAGGTGATTCGCAAGCTTGAAAAGGGCCGGCTGAACCTGATGCGAATGTGGGCCAAGCCCTAAATCCCAGACCTGAATTCACACCCTATTGCCCGGCGGCCAATCGTTTCAGCACCGGTTCCGGCAACGCGCCGAGATCCGCCATAAGCTTGGCTTTGAACAACATGGTCTGGGCGAAGGAATCGACGATCTCGCCGGAAAGCGCCATCTCCAGCGCCTTGCCGAAGGGTACCCGGCGCACGCTGATCTTTTCGTCCTCCTCCGGCTCCGGCGGAAATTGCTGCAAATCCCAGGCGATCAGGCCAACGGCTTTTTCGTCGCTGATCGCATTGGAAAGATCCATACGCAGGAACCGGTGCCACCGGGCGGCGGTCAAACCGGTTTCTTCGCGTAATTCCCGAGCCCCGGAGGTTTCCGCCGGCACGTCCATCGCCCCGCCGCCCTCCGGCAACTCCCAGCTGAAATAATCGCCGGGGAACCGGTATTGGCCGACCAGATAGGTGCCGCCATCGTCGTCCAGCGGCAGCACGCCGACCGCCAGGCTCTTCACATGCACCACCCCATAGAGGCCCGGATTGCCGGACGGGTTGAGCACGTCATGTTCGATGACCTGGATCCAGTTGTTGTCGTAGGCGACGCGCCGGGACAATACGGTCCAGGGATTGCCCTCTGCCTCCACGGGGTCGTCATCGGCCATGTATCGGGCTCCGCGCCATCAATCCATCAAGCCGCGAGGATAGGTGGATTGCTCCGGGCTTGCCAGTAGCGCACGGTCGGCCAGTGGCGCACGGTCGACCAGTGGAGCGCGGTCGACCAGGGAAGCGCCATTGGATTGCGGCAGGTGACCGGTTTACCCAGGCGTTGCGATCAGCTACCCGGCTTTCCCGAAGCGAGCGGTCGCGAGACCTCGCCAAGTACGGTCGGCGCCGAGCGGGGATCAAACATCTCTGGACCATAGCCCATCCAGAGCAACTCCATCGGCGGTGTGCGCTCCTCCGGGGTGGTGCAAATCCCGGCTCTGGCGAACGCCCGGCCAACATCCGGTCGCGCGGTAATCGAGGCGAACGGCGCCGCCAATAAAAGCCCCAGGGTCACCGGGGCGCCCCAAACCAGAAACGCCGGCGCGAAGAACCACAACCCGCCAGCGAAAACCACACCCATTAATGTTTGCGGCAGCAGACCGCGGAACGCTTCGGCCATCGTCACGTGTCGCTGGTCCCGGGCCTGGGCGTCCCAACGGACCCTGCGCCCGAAGAACAGGCCGGCGATGAAAATCGTCTGCGCCAGGGCCGCGACGGGCGCCACCAGCATGGAGAACAAGGCCTCGACCACGGCGCTAACCGCAAGCATGCCACCCCCGCCATAGCGCCACCGCTCTTGCGGTCTGAGCAGAACATCGACGACCCCGAGGATCTTCGGCGCGAAATTCATCGCCAAGACGATCGCGAACAAAGCCACCCCGCCCCGCATATCGCTCATTGGCACCAGAAAAGGCCCCATGATCTCGTCATGCAAGGTTATCTTGAGGGTCAGGGCATACCAGACGAACTGCGCCAGCCCGGTCAGCATGAAGGCGTACCAAACCGGCGCCGCCGTATACATCATGATCGCCAGCAGAATCTGCAGACGGCCAAGCGGCCGGATCCCCGGCATGCTCAACAGCTTCAGATACTGCATATTGCCCTGACACCAGCGCAGATCGCGCTTCAGATAGTCCTGCAAGGTGGGCGGGTTTTCCTCGAAACTACCCTCCTCGACCGGCAACACCCGAACGGCGAAGCCGGCGCGGCGCATCAACACCGCCTCGATCTGATCATGGCTGAGGATCTCACCGCCAAGCGGCGCCCCACCGGGTAGACGCGGCAAGCGGCAATGCTCCCGAAACGGCGCCAAGCGAATAATGGCGTTGTGGCCCCAATACGGCCCCTCGTCGCCCTGCCACCAAGCGCTGCCGGTGGTGTAGGAACGCATGCCGTGGCGCATGCCGAACTGAAACACACGGGCAAAGGCGCTGGTTGCCGGAAGCCCAGAAACCAGGGTCTGCAGAATGCCCAGGGTGGGATTGGCCTGCATCAGCCGGACCAGGCGCAGGATCGCGGCGCCCGACATGATGCTGTCGGCATCCAGCACCACCATATGCTCGAAGCCATCTCCCCAGCGCTCGCAGAAGTCTTCGAGATTGCCGACTTTCTGGCGCAGGTTGTGGGTGCGGCGGCGGTAGTGCAAACGCTCGGGAAGCGGGTCCGCGGCCCGCCACTCGGCGAATAATCTATCTTCCTCGGCCGCCAGCGCCGGCCGGTTGGTATCGCTGAGCAGAAAAATTTCGAAATGCGCCGCCAACCCGGTCGCGTCCAGCGATTGCGTCACCGTGCGCAGATGCCGAAGCACCCGGGCCGGGTCTTCGTTGAACACCGGCATGACAATCGCGGTTCGCGTGTTGATTGGCGTATCGTTATGCTCCAACCCGTTGAGCGGCAGAACACGGCGCAGCCAGTCGGTCGAGCCGTGCAGAACGAAGGTCCCGATCACCGCGTTCCAAAAGCCGATCGACAACCACGGCGTGTTCAATGCGAACAGCACGATCATCACCATCTCGAAACCGGTCAACCCATGGGCGGCGAAAAGCCACGCCAAGGAACCGGTCAGCCCGGCCATGGTGGCGAGCACCAGAAAAAGAAAAATCCTTCGTCGCGCCGACATGTTCGGCACCGCTGCGTCTTCATGCGGTGCCGCCGCTTCCGCGAAAACCTCTGAACTCACTGAAATGCCCCATAAAGATTTGTTATTATTGTACTTCTGTCCGTGCATCCGACTTGGCGAGAGGGCCGAAAACCGCCCCCCACCAATCACCGCGCGCCGTTTACCATGCTTAAGATTGGGTGTCCGTTCCGCCGATGTCATCCCAACTCGTTTCACAATCCCGCGAGAGCTATTTGACTGGCGCCGTTCGCCCCCATTCAATAGATGGTGCGGGTGAGGGTCGTTCAAGATGAGCCGGGCCCGTGACATATGCCCTGAGGTCGGATGAGCCAAGCACTTAAAAAACGCGATCCGCGCCTG
>JAQBUJ010000397.1 GCA_027623845.1 Pseudomonadota bacterium | reverse complement strand
GGTATCAGTGTTGCGCGGTTGCCATGGACGTTTTTTTTGCTATGTTCCGCGCGATTTCGTGGGTGTCGTCCGCAAGGTCGTCGCCGCATGTCCGCGTCTGGCCGTATCCGACCCGGGGGGGTGAATATCGTTATCCCGGACCAAAATTCAGACGCGCGTCGAATTGAACCAATAAAGGATCCCCGAACATGACCGAATTGTTCGCTCTCGTAATCGTCTGCGGGCTGATTGCGCTGGCTTACGGTTTGCTGGCGGCGCGTAGCGTGCTCGCGGCCGACGCAGGTAACGAAAGAATGCAAGAAATTGCCAGCGCCATCCAAGAAGGCGCTGCTGCGTACCTGAACCGTCAGTATACAACCATCGCCATGGTCGGTGTCGTCGTCACGATCATCCTTGCCATTACCCTCGGCCTCACGGTCGCGGTCGGCTTCGTGATCGGTGCGGTGCTTTCGGGGATCGCGGGCTATATCGGCATGTATGTGTCGGTCCGCGCCAATGTCCGGACCACCCAGGCAGCGACGATCGGCATGGAGCCGGCCCTCGCCATCGCCTTTAAGTCAGGGGCGATCACCGGCATGCTGGTGGTCGGGCTCGGCCTGCTCGGGGTCGCGGGCTATTATTTCATTTTGCTGGGCCTGTACGACTCGAGTACGGAGTCGGGCATGCGCCGCATCCTTGAGGCCCTCGTGGCACTCAGCTTTGGCGCCTCGTTGATTTCGATCTTCGCCCGTCTCGGCGGCGGCATCTTCACCAAGGGTGCCGATGTCGGTGGTGACATGGTCGGTAAGGTCGAGGCGGGAATCCCCGAGGATGACCCCCGGAACGCTGCGGTGATCGCCGACAACGTCGGTGATAATGTCGGTGATTGTGCCGGCATGGCCGCCGATTTGTTCGAGACCTATGCGGTGACCGTGGTTGCGACCATGCTGCTCGGCGCGATCTTTTTTACCGGTGAAACCGCGGCGACGTTGATGATGTATCCGCTGGTGATCGGTGCGGTCTGCATCATCGCCTCGGTGATCGGTACGTTTTTCGTCAAGCTCGGCGCCGACAAGAAGATTATGTGGGCGCTCTATAAGGGCTTCATCTCCAGCGCGCTCATCTCGGCTGTGTTCATCGGTATCGTGACCTGGAAACTGCTTGGTTTCGACACCGTGTTCACCTTGTCGAACGGGGTGGTGACCACGGGCCAAGAGCTGTTCTATTGCTCCTTGGTCGGCTTGCTGGTGACTGGGTTGATCATCTGGGTGACGGAGTATTATACCTCGACCGAGTATCGCCCGGTGCGCAGTGTCGCCAAGTCATCCGAGACTGGTGACGGCACCAACGTCATTCAAGGCCTTGCGGTCTCCATGGAGGCCTGTGCCCTGCCGGCGCTGATCATCTCCGGTGGCATCCTCGCCGCTTATATCTGGGGCGGTATTTTCGGGATCGGCATTGCCGCCACGACGATGCTGGCGCTGGCCGGCATGGTTGTCGCGCTGGATGCCTACGGGCCGGTGACCGATAACGCCGGTGGTATCGCCGAGATGGCCAACCTGCCGGAGGATGTGCGTAAGACAACCGACGCGCTGGACGCCGTCGGCAACACCACCAAGGCTGTCACCAAGGGCTATGCCATCGGTTCGGCTGGTCTGGCCGCCCTGGTGCTGTTCGCGGCCTATACCGAGGACCTGAAGCATTATTTCCCGGAGCTGGACGTCCAGTTCGTGCTTCAGGATCCCTATGTGGTGGTCGGCTTGTTCATTGGCGGCATGTTGCCCTATCTGTTTGGCTCGATGGGGATGCAGGCGGTTGGCCGTGCGGCCGGCGCCGTGGTCGAGGAAGTGCGCCGCCAGTTCCGCGAGAACCCCGGCATCATGGAAGGCACGGTTAAGCCGGAATACGGCCGTGCCGTCGATTTGCTGACCAAGGCCGCGATCAAGGAAATGATCGTGCCGTCGTTACTGCCGGTTTTGGCGCCGGTGGTGATGTATTTCGTGATCAAGTTCATCGGTGGTCAGGCGGCTGCCTTTACGTCGATCGGCGCCATGCTGCTTGGCACGATTGTCACGGGTATCTTCCTCGCGATCTCGATGACCGCGGGTGGCGGGGCCTGGGATAATGCGAAGAAGTATATCGAAGATGGCCATCACGGTGGCAAAGGTTCCGACGCCCACAAGGCGGCGATAACCGGCGACACGGTGGGTGATCCTTACAAGGACACCGCCGGTCCGGCGATCAACCCGATGATCAAGATCATCAATATCGTCGCGATCCTGCTATTGGCGGCGTTGGCGGCCTAATCGGTCGCTGATCAGCTTAAAGGGGCTTTGGACGGTGGTCCGAAGCCCCTTTTTCTTAGGCGGGCGTTACCCGTTTTTTTATTGGCCGGCGCCACCGTCATTGAATCGACCGACATTGCCGATGAGCTGCTGCAGCAAAGTGATGCGTTGCCCGGCGGTCGGGGTTTGCCGGCTGACGAATTCGATCTTCTTGCCGTCGGCTTCCGACAGTTTACCGATACTGTTGACCACGCCATCGGCGTCGAAGGTGATATAGACAACCCTGCGGTTAACGACTTCTGGTCGAAAAAAGGCGACGGTCTTGGTCTTGCCGCCGATATAGATCCAGGTGTCCTGACCATAATCGGACACCGTCGAAGGGGCGCCGAGCAGCGCACTGACACGGGTTTTGCGGGTCTTGCCGGGTTCAAGCTCGACCAGATTGTCGAGGTCGACCTCGTTGCCGTGGTTGTCGATCCTGGGCGCACAGGAGAACAGCAAGCCGGCAAGCGCCAAAGCGATCATGGCGTTCATCCGCCGGGGGCGGCGGTGAGAGGTCGGTCGAAGCGTTCGGAGCATGGTTCACCGCTCTGGCAGTTGCGCGGGGCCTCGCATCCGTCACCCACGAGAAGCGAGAAACGGCTGGCCACGCCGGGAATGTGGTCCGATGAGGGCTCAGCGTCAACGGTGCCGAAACTTCGACATTGACGGCGTCCCGGGGCTTTGCAAAGTGAAACGCCGGTGTCCGGTAGAGGCGAGGGGAGACCTGGAATGTTTGCATGGCTGCGGCGTGGACCGGATGAAGAGGCCGTGGCCCGGGTCTATGAACTGATCGTGGCGCAATCGCGGCGCCCGGAATTTTATCGCGATTTGGCGGTCGCTGATTCGCTGGATGGTCGTTTCGACATGCTGTCGTTGCATGCGATGTTGGTGCTGCGGCGACTGAAGCAGGAGCCGGCGCGCACCGGTCGTTTCGGTCAGGCATTGTTTGACCATATGTTCATGGATATGGACATGTCGCTTCGGGAGATCGGCGTGGGTGATTTGTCGGTCGGCAAGCGGGTAAAGCAAATGGGTTCGGCGTTTCTGGGTCGCATCGTCGCTTATGAAAAGGGACTGTCCGACGGCGAGGAGGCCTTGGCGGATGCGTTGACGCGGAACGTTTACCGCGAGCAGGCTCCGGAGCCAGTGGTCCTGCAGCGTCTGGCGGACTATGTACGACGGGTCGACGAACGCCTCGCAACCGTGCCGCTGACGGCGATTTTGGCGGGCGAGAAGGCTTTCGAGGACTGCTTGCCGTGACGATTGATCAGCGGCATGGTTCTTCCTGGAGAAAAGCGATTGGTGATGCGCATGGCCGGTAAATCCAACGACGATCACGGACCCGCGGCAGCGCCGGAGTTTCGCCGCCTGACCCGGCTTGATGAGGTCGGCCGCAGGGATGTAGAGGTGACCGTGGTCGCCGCGCCGCCGGAGCGTGAGGCCTTGGCCCGGCGGTTCGGTATCGCGGAGATTTCGGCGCTTGAGGCTGGTTTAAAGATACGCCGGATTTCCAGCGGGGTTTACAATGTATCGGGTGCGCTTGAGGCGGAGATCATCTATATCGGCGTGGAGGCTGCCGAGGCGATGGAATTTTCGTTGAATGAACCATTCGATGAGGTTTTTGCGACCCCCGAGGGATGGCGAACCCTTGAGGAAACCGCGATCGATGACGAGGTCGATGCTGAATTGGTCACCGAGGGTTTTATTGATATGGGAGAGATCGTTGCACAAAATCTTTCGCTCGCGCTGGACCCTATGCTGTTGGAGGCTGGCGCTTTCGACGATGGTGCAATCACCTATTCCTCCGGAGCCGGCGAGGCTGAGGTCCCGGAGCACCCTTTTTCAGCGCTGGAAACCCTGCGCGGACACCGGGCGCCATCCGACGAACCGTCGGGGAAC
>JAQBUJ010000396.1 GCA_027623845.1 Pseudomonadota bacterium | reverse complement strand
CATGGAGTCGACGGTCTGGTTTCAGAATCGTTTCGCCGAGGAGGTCGGCGGGCGGCTGGCGGAAGGCCTTTGTTGTCCGTTGATCTTCCAGCTTGCCCATGAATTGAAGACGGCAATGCCTGGTTTGCTTTCAGGCCTCCGGCTACGCACGGTGTTTGGCTATATTTATTTCCAAGTGGACCAGGACGGCCATCTGCACGCCGATCAAGGGATCGTTGGCGACCGTCGGGTGGTCAGCCTCAATTATTGGCTGACCCCGACAAACGCTAACGCCGATCCCGATCACGGTGGCTTATGGGTTTGGAATAAGCGCGCGCCGGAAGCGTATTTCCGCACCTCGGATGAGGCGTTGAAGGTCCGCATCCTGGACGACCTGATCTCGGCCCCCGACGCAGACGCGCGTTATGTCCCCTATGCCGGTAACCGGGCGATGCTGTTCCGGGCCGATGTCCTGCACAAGTCAGAGCAGATGCGCTTTAAGGAAGGCCTGGAAAATCGCCGCATCAGCCTGACCTTCGTCTTTGGAACCCGGCGCTAGAGGTCTGAGCGCCCCGCTTCAATCGGGCCGCGGCGCATTCGCTAAACGCTTCTGAAGCCCCCATCGGCCATCAAAATTCCCCCCGTTACATAGCCGGATAGATCAGAGGCCAAAAAGATCGCCGGTCCGACGATATCTTTGGGCGTACCAGCCCGGCCAAGCGGCGTGTGATCCATGACCCGCTTCACCATGTCCGGGTTCGCCTCGCGCGCGGCCTTGTTCAACGGCGTTTCGATAAGGCCGGGTCCGATGGCGTTCACCCGCACGCCGTCCGGTCCAAGCTCCGCCGCAAGGGCGCGGGTAAGGCCGAGCACACCATGTTTGGATGTCGTATAAGCGGCTGAATTCGGCCAGCGGACATGCACGAAAGACTGAATGGAGCCGATATTGATCACTCTGCCTTTGGTTTCGCGCAGCTGATCCAGAAACGCGTGCGTGACATTGAAAACGCCTTTGATATTCACCTCAAGAATATCGTCCCAATCCTTGGCGACCTCGGCTTTGTCACCGGTGAACGGGGTTCGCCGATTGATGCCGGCGTTGTTCACCAAGATAGAGACCTTGCCCAAGGTGTCGGCAACCTGCGCCGCCACGACGCTGCATCTCTCACGGTCCGTCACATCAATTTTGATACTGACGGCCTTGCCGCCTGCATCGGTGATTGCTTTGGCGGTATCGGACCCGGCCGCTTCATTAACATCAACAACGGCCACCGACGCGCCTTGCTTGGCGTATCCCAAGGCGATCGCTTCACCAATTCCAGAGCCGGCCCCGGTTACGACCGCGACATGGCCTTCCAATAAATTATTCACCTTGACGTTCCTCCCAGGCTTTCGATGAGCGGTCTTGATTGTTTGGTTGCAACCGGATCAAGGCTAGTCGCTGTTCGCGGCTTTTGACAAATCCGGTCCAGCATGCGGACCAAGCGCTGCGGCGACGCCAACCTTGGTGTCCTTTAGAGCCGCCGCGGCGCGCGGGTTTTCCATGATCTTGTTCAAGATGCCTTGCTGGGCATTGGCGAAGCTTTCCCGGTGCGCCACCACATGCTCTTGCGACTCGCGGTAAGCGTCGAGCAGGCCATTCAGTTCCGGGACCACGTAGCGCATGACCAAATCCCAGCTTCGCAGGGTGTTTTCACGGCTCGCCCAATCATGCACGAAACCGATGGTCACACCGTAGCCGCCGGTCAGTTTTATCAAATCCCGCAGGCGCTTCACCAGGTCGTCCGGCGTGCCGATTACCACGGTCGCGCCTTCGGAAAACGCCACCCGGTCAACCCCCTCATTCGGGGTTTTGAACGCGCTGACGCCGGGGCGCTGCAACGTGCCGACACTGTATTCGTTGTGCCAGTGAAACAGGCCGTCCTTGCACTGGGCGATCGCCTCTTCGCGGGTCTCCGCCAGATGCCATTGCAGAACGATGCGCCAGTTCTTTCGGTCCACCACGTTGCCGTGCTTGAGCGCCGACTCCTCGGCGAACGACCACTGGGTAGGCAGCGCGTTCAAGCCTTCCGTCGACATCGACCCGATGGAGAGCACGCCGGTGTCGTATTTCCCGGCAAGCGTCATGCCGGACGGGCTGACCATCGACGCGACCGCGAACGGCATGTCCTCCTGCAGCGGCAGCAGTTGGAGGCGCGCGTCGTTCAGCGTGAACCAATCGGACTTATGGCTGAATCGTTCCCCGCCGCGCAACAGCCGCCGGATGACGCCCAATGCTTCGTCTTGCCGGTCTCGTTGGGTGACCGGGTCAATGCCCAGCACATAGGCATCCGACGGCAACGCCCCGGGACCGGAGCCGAAAATCGCCCGACCGCCGGTCATGTGATCCAACTGGACCATGCGTTGCGCGACGATGAACGGATGGTGATAGGGCAAGGAAACCACCCCGGTGCCCAGCTTGATCCGGTGCGTTCTCTCACCGGCGGCGGCCAGGAACATCTCCGGCGAGGCGATGGTTTCCCAACCCGTTGAATGATGCTCACCGCACCAGAACTCGTCAAAACCGAGCTTATCCAGCCGCTCCGCCAGATCCAGGTCCGAGCGGAACTGTAGCATCGGGTGCTCGCCGATCGGGTGATGCGGGGCAAGGAAAGCGCCAAATTTCATGCGGCTCATGCGTGTTTCCAATACTGCGATAGGGACACCAAAGGCAGGTTGCGCCTGAGTCTAATCCGATGCGATTGCCGCGGATAGCCGCAAGTATCCGGTACACCCTGATCAAATTGACCCTGATCAAACTGATCATCGCCTCGCCGAACCACCGCCCTGGTCGCCGGGGCGGTGCGCTCATCGATCAAACCAGCGAAATTTCGTTCTCCATCCGCTCGCCGGCAAAGAACCGGTCGGCATTGGCGAAGATCTCGCTGAACTTGATCACCATGGTGTCCCGGGTGCCCGGCGCGTGATGCGGCGTCATCACCACATTGGGGAACTCGGCGAACGGGTTCGGGGCCGGCATCGGCTCGACCTCGAACACATCCAGCCCGACACCGCCGAGATGGCCGGAGCGCAAGCCCTCCAGCAAGGCCTCTTGCGAGGCCACCGGGCCACGCGCGCAATTGACCAGGGTGGTTCCCGGCCGCATCTTGGCGATCGCCTCAGCGTCGATCATGTGGTGGCTGGAATCAGTAAGCGGGATATGCAGGGTGATGAAGTCGGACTGGCCGAGGATCTCGTCCAGGCTGCAGCGCGTCACCTGCAACGCGCGCTCGACTTCCGGGTCCATCTCCAGCAGATCATTATACAAGGTGCGGGTCTCGAAACCGATTAGCCGCTTGGCCACCTGCTTGCCGATCCGTCCCAGCCCGACAATCCCGACCGTGGCGCCGAAAAGCTGCCGCGCGGTAGAGCGGAAAGTGTTGGAATGCCACCGCCCTTCACGCAGTTCGGCGTCGCAATAGGCCAGTCGGCGACCGGTCGCCAGCATCATCATCAACGCATGCTCGGCAACGCCTTCGCTGGTCCCCTGGGGGGTGACCGCAAGGCGGATCTGCCGCTTCATCAACGAGTCCGTCGCCACCGTGTCGTGGTAGCCGACGCCTTGATGCAGCACCAGGCGCAGCTTGCTCGCCGCCTCGACATCCGCCTCGGACATCCGCAACCCGCCGACGATCACCATCTCAGCCTCGGCCAGCTTGGCTTTGCGCTCCTCGTCGGAATCGCCTTCCAGGGTCATCAACTCATAGCGCTCGGCGGGCATGGTCGAGCGGATAAGGTCGTAAAAATCAGGGCGCGCCTTGATCAGATAAAGAACCTTAGTGGTCATGAAAGAGAGTCCGAAGTGATGGAGAGGAGCCGCGATCATGGTTTAGCGCGGCGGACGAGATCTGCAAAGCCGTCAAGCCCTGCATTCAATGCCCCAGGCCTACTTTACACATCCCCGCTCTATTTTCGGTTCTTGTCCGCTTCAGCCAGCGCCCGAAGCCCGAAAATACCATTGTAAAATCCGAAAACATCCTCATCAGCGAGGCGATGCCCAACCGGACAAACAGCCCGGGTTGATCTGTGCGCGGGCGCGGGCCAGAGAGCAGGATTCGATTATTTCGACACTGCTACCATTGGCATTCAGTTATGGTGGACTTGGGGTATATTGCGATGGCGGCTTATCCCTTTTGGTCCGGTATTCCCAGATGTGGTGCTTGGGTTTGACGACGCCTCGATGTTCG
>JAQBUJ010000395.1 GCA_027623845.1 Pseudomonadota bacterium | reverse complement strand
CTTCCTTCAAAGCGTAATTTGCAACTGAATTTGTTCACCCGATTCCCCTGCACCCTGATCGTAGTCAATGGCGGACCCAGCATGGCCGATACCCCCCCTCGCGGCGAGCTTGCCTCGCTTGATGAAGTCCGCGCCCTGGTCGCCGAGCTGCCGGGGCCGGATCTCGAGGCGGCGACGGCGGCGGTCGAGCGCGAAGCCATCCTGACCAAGCCGGCCGGCGCACTGGGGCGGCTGGAGGAACTGGCCCAATGGCTGGCGACCTGGCAAGGACGCCATCCGCCAAAAGTAGAGCATCCCCGAACCGCGGTGTTTGCCGCAAACCATGGGGTGGCGGCACGCGGCGTGTCGGCGTTTCCCGCCTCGGTGACCGCGCAAATGGTCCAGAACTTTGTTGCCGGCGGTGCGGCGGTGAACCAGCTTTGCCGTGTGTTTGATGCGGACCTGCGGGTTTATGAGTTGGATTTGGATCAGCCAACCGCTGATTTCACCACGGCCCCGGCGATGAGCGACGAGGAATGCGTCCGCGCCATGGCCTATGGGATGATGGCGGTCGAGCCTGGGCTGGATGTGCTGTGCCTTGGTGAAATGGGTATCGGCAACACCACGTCGGCCTCGGCGCTCTGCCTGGCGTTGTTCGGCGGCAAGGCCGAGGATTGGGTTGGCGCCGGGACCGGGATCGAAGGCGAGGCGATGGCCCGCAAGATCGAAACCGTGTCGGCCGGTGTCGCACATCACGCGGATCGGGCCGGTGATCCACTGGCGATCCTGGCGGCGCTGGGCGGATTGGAACTGGCGGCTATTGCCGGGGCGATCTTGGCCGCCCGTTTGGCCCGCCTGCCCGTGGTTCTGGATGGCTTTGCCTGCACCACGGCGGCGGCGGTCCTGCACGCTCTGCATCCTCGCGTCATCGACCATTGCATTGTTGCGCATCTCTCGGTCGAGCCGGGTCACCGAAGGCTGCTGGAGCGGATCGGCAAGGCGCCGCTTTTCGACCTTGGCATGCGGTTGGGCGAAGGGTCGGGCGCGACCTTGGCGCTCGGCGTGTTGCGGGCGGCGGCGGAATGCCACGGGGCAATGGCGACATTCGCCGACGCCGGCGTTAGCGGGCCAGCCTGAGAGCCAAAACTGCGCGACGGGCGAGAGGATATGAGGGCTGAATCGTGCTGACCAAATGGACTGTTGAGAGCAGCGGCTATCATTACAAAGATCGATTTATCAATCATCGGATCGATCGCTGCGTCACCGGCCAGGGAGTCGTGGTCGACCCCTATCATGTCATTGAGGTCAAGGATTGGGTCAATGCGGTCGCGGTGACGGCGGACCTGGAAATTTTGTTGATCCGTGAATATCGGCATGGTGGCGGAGAAATTACCACCGGGCTGCCGTCCGGCACCTTCGATCCAGGCGATGACGGAATTTCCTGCGTGCAGCGGGAACTGCGCGAGGAAACCGGCGCTGAAGCTTCGGCGTGGTACCCAATTGGCCGGGTGTTCGCCAATCCGGCGATCCTAACCAACAAAGTCCATTTTTTTCTGGCGATTGGCGCCGCGTTGGGCGGCAAGACGCATTTTGACGACAATGAGGAGATCGAGACCTGTCCGATGCCGGTGACCGAGGTCTATCGCGGGTTGCTCGACGGCACACTGGTGGTCCAGGCGCTACACCTCGCATCGCTTTATGCTGCAGCGGCCTATGTGCGTGGAACCAACGACCCGGCGCTGATTCCACTGCGTGACGCGATCCAACGCGCTTACGACAATAGCTGAACACCCGATTGGCGGCCTGCCGTGACGCCTCCAATTCGCCGGACGGAACATCCGTCCCAATACGATGACTTTACCCGCGAGCGCCCGACTAAGATGTTCCAAAGCGAGGAACCGCCAAGCGGTTGCGGCTCAGGCCGGTGGGGTGTGACGCTCAGGCCGGTGTGACGCTAAGATTGTCAGCCGCTGAGCGTCCGTCCCGGCCGTCCACCAGATCATAGGATACCGAGTCACCTTCGTTCAGACCTTGGATGTTTGACTGGTGCAAGGCGGTGATATGCACAAACACATCGTTGCCGCCTTCATCCGGTTGTATAAATCCATAACCCTTGGCGTGGTTGAACCACTTCACTTTTCCGGTAGGCATAATTCGTCCCATTCGTGCTTTTGGCGAGACATAGCGTTGCATACACGTCGTTTTTTGGGTGCGTATCTCAGAGTTCTACCCAACTGCGACAACATGACACGCACGCCATCGCGTGAAGCATCTCAAAGACTGGCGCGAATCGCAACAAGAGTCCGTTGCGAGCAGATTCGTCCAGGGGTCTGATCGAAACGATTCTGACCGGACCAAACTTGATGAAGTGGCCTCGAAAACATCCCGATCGCACGACAATTTGGAAAAATCGCCGGGCCGTTAGGGTGCGGTGGCCAGGAAGGATTCAAAAAACGCGAGCAGCGCCGCGTCGCGAACCGGTACGGAATAGGATTGAGCCAGAACCCGTCCAGCCTCGATCCGCGCCAGGGCGGAGGGTGTTCCATCGCGCGCCGCGGTCAAGGCGGCGCAGACCGCGCGCGCCGCCGCTTCGATATCATCATCCCGCGCCCACCAACCATTGTCGGGTTGCGCATAGTCGCTGATGGCGACGCCGGGGAACCCGGCGACCAGACAGCCGGCGGCCATCGCCTCGATCGCCGGCAGGCCAAAGCCCTCGAAGCGCTGAAGAGACAAAAACACTGCGGATGCGGCCAGGATCTCCATTCCCTGCTCGTGGGTCATGGCGTCGATCTCGACCCAGGGCACCGCCGCCAGATCGGGTCTCATCAAGCCGACGAGATGCCGGATCATCGCCACTTCTTCGCGGCGTTTGCGGGGCATGGTGGCGACTGCTAGTTGCTTCGCCGCCAATTCCCCCGTCGGCGTTTGTGGTGGCGGCGAGATCGCGTTGGGGATTATCCAAGCATCGGAGATTCCCGCGTGCTCCGCGAGAAACCGCTGAATTCCGCGCTAAACGCAGATTACCCGCTCAATGCCGAGATCCGACAAGCGGTGCTGGATGCCGAAACTATGGCGAATATAAAATTGGTTCTGAACAAACAATATCTGCCGCAACCGCCGACCAATCTGCGCGATCCCATGGGCGTGGGAGGTTTCCGGACGGACGATGATATCGCTCTGGTGGAGAGCATGATCTTCTCCCAGCAGTATCGGTGCGTCGCTGGCGAAGTGCCGGTGAACTTCGGAAAACTCCGGGGCGAAAATATAAGCGTCGTATCCCGCGCCGCGTAAGACCGAGACATGTTCGAATAGGGTTCGTATGCCACCGGAAGGCCCGGAAAAAGGCGTCAATGCGTAGAGAATCCGCAGCTGTCCCATTCCGGCCTTCCGTGTGTTGGAAAAGCAGAGGGGTAACAGCTGTTCAATTCGCCGACAATCCGGTTTAACCCAGCCGCCGGCTGGCCCCGCCCTTTTTGTCATTCGTATCCGGGCGTCTTTCAGTCCGTCGGTCTGCGGCGATCGGTGCGATGTCCCAGCGCAATATCGCGGCGGCGGCGGTCCGGGCCGGTATATTTTTGCGAACGGATAAACGCTCGGTTCTCGGCCATGGTGGAAACCAACCGTTTGCGCAAAACTTCACCCGAAATTGGCTTGGCTAGGAAGCCGTTAGCCCCGGCGTCCCGCGCCTCGCGCACCATCTCAATCCGGGCGTCGCCGGTAAGCATGAATATCGCGACAAAAGGATTGGGACTAATGGGGTCGGTGCGGACCTTTTTGGTGAATTCAATCCCCGTCATTTCATCCATTGAGATGGCGCAGACGATGAAATCCGGGGTGAATTGTCGAAGCACGTCTAGGCCATGACGCCCGTCAGGCGACCTTCGAATGTCGCTCACCCCGAGTTCCTGAAGCATCGTGGTCAGTAATTCCCTGCCCGCCGGTTTGCTGTCGATGACCAGAGCGGCCATGCCTTTTAAATCAATCACAGCCATGTATCAGGAGTCCTCGCTCCGGGGTGACGTTCGGGCGGGTTACCGCCGCAGTGAAAGTTGCCGGCTAATGGAGTGTTATTCGACGCCTTGGCTTTCGATATACGAGGCCTTATTGGCCGACATGTCGAATTTGAGACGCGGTTCCAACTCCAACTCGCGACCCGTTACCCGCACAAAGCGTGCATTCTCGGGATAGTTGATCGCATGGATCGCCCGAACATCGTAGAGGCCA
>JAQBUJ010000394.1 GCA_027623845.1 Pseudomonadota bacterium | reverse complement strand
TCCTCCAGGGCCGCGGGGCGAATTTTGAGCGTCATCGGGATTTTCCTTCAGCTTCAATGTCCGGGCACGAGAATTTTTGCAGTTAGCGACGGGCCGTGTATATCCTAACGTTCTCCGGTTCTTAGGAGGGAAAAATCGATGCAGGGTCCGCCATGGGACCGGGTCTAGTCGCGGTTTGGTCGCGTCTTCCGGGATCAGCAGCTTTGGCTATCGGTGCTGGCGCTGGCGGTGGGGGCGATCGCCGGGTTCGGCGGGGTGCTGCTTCGGGAGTTGATTGACCTGGTTCAGCTGGGGTTTTTCGGATTTGCAACGGAAAACGTCGCTTCCATGGTGGCGACGCTGCCGGCGTGGCGGGTGGTGCTGGCGCCAACCGTCGGCGGGTTGGCGGTCGGGTTGTTGGTAAAGTTCGCGCTGCGCGATCAACGGCCGCACGGGGTCGCCGAGGTGATCGAGGCCAGCGCGATCCATGGCGGTCGGATGACCTTGGCGGACGGGATGCTGTCGGCGCTGATCAGTGCGGTGTCGATCAGCAGCGGCGCCTCGGTTGGCCGGGAAGGCCCGGCGATCCATTTGGGCGGGGTGTTGGCCAGCTCCCTGGCGGGGCTGTTCAAGCTTGATCGTTCGCAGACCCGGATCATGCTCGGCGCTGGCGCGGCGGCGGCGATCGCCGCGTCGTTCAACGCGCCTTTTGCCGGCGTGTTCTTCGCTCATGAGCTAATCATCGGCCATATCGCCTTGCCGGCCTTCGCGCCGGTGGCGATCGCCTCGGTGACCGGTACCGTGGTGGCGCGGCTGTATTTCGGCGATTTTCCGGCTTTCATCATCGCCGGCCATGAGATCTCGTCGCATTTGGAGATGCCGGCCTTCGCCCTGCTTGGCGCGGCCGCGGCGATCATCGCTGTTGCCTTCATCCGCTTGGTGCCGCTGGTCCAGGCGGTGCATGGTCGATTGCGGATCCCCCGCTGGGCGTCGCCGGCGGTTGGCGGGCTGTTGATCGGGGTGCTGGCGCTCTGGTTTCCCGAGATCCTTGGGGTCGGCTACGAAGCCACCGACCGGGCGCTGGACGGCGAGTATCTCCTGGCCATGCTGGTGACCCTGGCGGCGGTGAAGCTATTGGCGACGGTGATCTGCCTGGGCTCGGGGTTTGGCGGCGGCGTGTTCAGCCCGTCGTTGTTCATCGGCGCCATGCTCGGCGGCGCCTTTGGTTATATCGCCCAGATGTCATTTCCCGATGCTGCATCGTCACTCGGCGCCTATACGATCATTGGCATGGGCGCGGTGGCGGCGGCGGTTTTCGGGGCGCCGATTTCGACCACTTTCATGATCTTCGAGTTGACCGGGGATTATCGTCTGACCATCGCGGTATTGATCGCCGTGGTCGCGGCGATGATTTTTACCCGGTCGCTGCACGGTCCATCATTTTTTCTCACCATGCTGGCGCGCCGGGGGGTGAATTTGGACGGCGGCCACGATGTTGGCGCCTTGCAGACCGTGTGCGCCGGCGATTTGATGCGTGACGATCAGGTGGTGATGCAGGGGGATGAGGGACTGCCGGCCTTGCGCGCCAATCTGCTTGCGGCGCCGCATGGCCGGGTTTTCGTCCAGATCGATGACGCCTATGCCGGGCGGTTGATGCTCTCGGACCTGGGCGATCTGGCTTTCGATGCCAGCCGCGACGAAGGCCGTACCGTCGCCGAACTGATCCAGGCGAGCGGGCTTTTCGTGTGTCGCGACGACGCCTTGGAGCGGGCCGTGGAAATGTTCTCGTCGACCGAGGATTCTTTGCTGGCGGTGGTGGACAATGCCGACGACCGGCGAATTGTCGGTTGCCTGCATGAAATCGACGTCATGCGAGCCGAAAGCGCCTATGCCCAGACCCTTGCCAGGCTGCGCGCCGAGGAACATTGACCGCTTCGGGCGTTGGCGATTCGCTGCCTCGGCGCCGACCCCCGGCTCGTCGCCGGCGCTGGAAAGCCAATGGTCGGCGGTTCTTGGCGTTGGGGTTTTGTGCGCGCCGGCGGCTTCTCTATGATGGGCGATACCATACCGCCGCGCGGATCGGGTTCGCGTGGCCATGGCCATACCGCCGCGCGGATCGGGTTCGCGTGGCCATGGCCATACCGCCGCGCGGATCGGGTTCGCGCGGCCATGGATTGAGCGAGGATTGAGCGAGCCCCATGTCGGAAGCGTCCCCGTTCCCCCCGCGCGCCGATGCGCCGCCGCCGCCGCGCCCCTCGGTGCCAGGCGCGCCGCAGATCGGGCGCTATCTGGCCGGACTCAATGCGATGCAACGCCAGGCGGTCGAGGTGCAGGACGGCCCGGTTCTGGTGTTGGCGGGGGCCGGCACCGGCAAGACCCGGGTGCTGACCACCCGGATGGCCTATCTGCTGGCCAGCGGCGCCGCCAAGCCATGGTCGGTGCTGGCGGTCACCTTCACCAACAAAGCCGCCCGCGAGATGCGCGAGCGGGTAGCGGCGATCATCGGACCGATGGCCGAGCAGATTTGGCTCGGCACCTTTCACGCGCTTTGTGCCCGGCTGCTGCGCCGGCACGCCGAATTGGTCGGACTGCAATCGAACTTCACCATCCTTGACGCCGATGATCAGGTTCGGCTGCTGAAGCAGCTGCTGCAGGCTGAGGAGATCGACGACAAGAAATGGCCGGCCCGGCTGCTGATGGGGGTGATTCAACGCTGGAAGGATCGGGGCTTGACCCCGGACAAGGTCGCCCGCAGCGAGTCCGGTGACTTGGCCGGCGGCAAACTGCACGAGATCTACGCCCAGTATCAGGACCGGCTGCTGATCCTGAACGCCGCCGATTTCGGCGATCTGTTGCTGCATTGCCTGACCTTGTTCCAAGAGCACCCGGACGTATTGCAGATCTATCAAAACCGGTTCACCCATATCCTGGTTGATGAGTACCAAGACGCCAATGTCGCGCAATATCTGTGGCTGCGGCTCTTGGCCCAGGGCCGGCGCAATATCTGCTGCGTCGGCGATGACGATCAGTCGATCTACGGGTGGCGCGGCGCCGAGGTCGGCAATATCTTGAAATTTGAGCAGGATTTCCCCGGCGCCAAGGTGATTCGGTTGGAGCAGAATTACCGCTCGACCTCGCGGGTTCTGGCCGCCGCCTCGGGCTTGATTGCCCATAACGAGGGACGCCTCGGCAAGACCTTGTGGACCGAGGGCGACGAGGGGGAGCCGTTGATCCTGCGCGGCGTCTGGGACGGCGAGGAGGAAGCCCGGGTGGTTGGCGAGCAGATCGAGGCGCGCCAGCGTAAGGGCACGCCGCTGCGGCAGATGGCGATTCTGGTCCGGGCCGGGTTTCAAACCCGCGAGTTCGAGGAGCGCTTCCTCACCCTCGGCGTGCCTTATCAGGTGGTTGGCGGCGCGCGGTTTTATGAGCGCAAGGAGATCCGCGACGCCGTCGCCTATCTCCGGGTGATCAGTCAGCCCGACGACGATCTGGCCTTCGAGCGGATCATCAACATCCCGAAACGCGGCATCGGCGCGGCCAGCCTGCAGGCCGTTCACCATCTCGCCCGAGCCGAGCAGATCTCGTTCTGGTCGGCGGTCAACAAGATCATCGAGACCGATGAGTTACGCCCCGCCGCGCGCCGCGCCCTGGTCAAGTTGGTCGAGGATTTTCAGCGCTGGCGTTCGCTGGTAGAGACCGAGGATCTCGCTGATCTCGCCAGGGTGGTTCTGGACGAGTCCGGCTATACCGGCATGCTGCAGGCCGACAAAGCGCCGGAAGCGCCGGGACGCCTGGAAAACCTGAAGGAGCTGGTGAGCGCGCTGGAGGAATTCGAGAGCCTGGGCGGTTTCCTGGAGCATATCAGTCTGGTGATGGAAAACGCCGAGACCAACAACGGCGATCAGGTCAGCCTGATGACCCTGCATGCGGCCAAGGGACTGGAATTCGACGTGGTCTTTCTGCCGGGCTGGGAAGAGGGGGTGTTCCCGAACCAGCGCTCGCTGGATGAGAACGGCGCCACCGGTTTGGAGGAGGAGCGCCGGCTGGCCTATGTCGGCCTGACCCGGGCGCGTCAGGCGGTGGAAATCAGCTTCGCCGCCAACCGCCGGCTCTATGGCAGTTGGCAAAGCGCGATCCCGTCGCGTTTCGTCGGCGAGATCCCGCAAGAGCACGTCGAGTTGATTACCGAAAGCGGGCTTTATGGCGGCCGGTCGGGGTCTGGTTATGGCTC
>JAQBUJ010000393.1 GCA_027623845.1 Pseudomonadota bacterium | reverse complement strand
GCTACCCGGGGGATTGCCGTTTACGGGTATCGCGCCGGGAATCGGCAGTGACACCCGCTCGGTGCTGGCCGATCATGACTATACGGTCGAAGAGATCGGCGGGCTGCTGGATGCTGGCGTGGTCGGCGAGCCGGGAGTGGCGGCATGAGAATTGATCGCTCGGGGAGGCAAAAGGGTTGGCGCGGCGCTTGTGTTCCGTTGATCCGAGCGCTATGTGTGCGCTGCGGCATAAGGCGACCATGGATTACCCTGGAGCCGTTACGGCGTACCATAGTTTGCCAAATCGGGTATCTTGAAGACCTATCGAACAATGTGGCGCGTGTGGCCAGTGGTTCCGGCATTCTACAAGATATGAGGGCTTAGGACGATGGCGGCGACCAACTCCGAGAGGTCGGAATCGGTGGCGGCGGACAGCCGGGATCCGCTGGGCGACCTGATGCGGGCCGCCAAGGGCGCGTTTATTGCCGCCGTCGTTTTCAGCTTCATCGTCAATATGGGCATCTTGGTGATGCCTTTCTACATGTACAACGTCTTCCGCCGGGTTATTCCCACGTCCAGCCTGGATACCTTGTGGATGCTGGTGATCGTGGTGGTGTGGGTCCTTGTGATCCAGGTCGTCGTTGATTGCGCGCGCACGCTTTTGCTGGAGAAGGTCGCGCGCTGGATCGACGCCCAGATCGGTCACAGACTGTTCGAGATGTCGATCCGACGATCCGTTCCACGCGGATCATCTGGCGATATGACATTGATTACTAAACTTTTTTCTCTGCGCTCCTTCATTGCCAGTCCGCAAATTTTTGTCGCCATGGACGCCCCGTGGGTGCCGATATTCATTTGGGTGCTCTTTGCCCTGAACTTCTATATCGGGGTGACCGCGCTGATTGTGGTGTTGATCGCTCTTGGTCTGGCGGTTGGCAAAAAATTGGCCACCAGTGCCTTATTGGCAAACGCCAGCAGCGCGGCTGGGCGGGCCAATATCGTCGCGACCATGGCGATTAGAAACGCCGACTCGACCGAAGCGCTTGGGATGACCGGCCGGATCATCAAGGATTGGCGTCTGTCAAATAATGAGGCGATTCGTTTGCAGGCCATCGCCAGCCGGCGGTCGGGAATTTTTCAGGCCTTGGTGAAATTCATGCGCATGGGCTCCATGGCGGCGGTGATGACCGTGGCGGCGATGCAGATGTTCGACCCAACAGCGCGTATGGCGCCCGGCGTGATGATGGCCTCTATGCTTTTGGTCAGCCGTTGCGTGATGCCGTTGGAAATTCTGGTGAATTCCTGGGATAGCATTGCCGGCGCGTTTGCGACGCTGAAATTTCTCAGGCAAACGCTTCGGTCCGATCGAAAAACCTGGAAGGAAGTGATCACCCCGGCGGCGCCGGAAGGCCAATTGGACGTCATCGGCGTGGTGTATGAGCCGGCCAGGGCGTCCCGTGTCATTTTGAACCGAATCAGTTTCTCGCTCAGTCCGGGCGAATCATTGGCCGTGGTTGGTCCGACCGCGTCCGGAAAATCTTCTCTTGCCCGTTTGTTGATTGGGATTGAGGCGCCGACCGGCGGCGACGTGCGGCTGGATGGCACCATGCTGCACGCCTGGGACACCCGGGACCGTGGCCGGCATATCGGCTATTTGCCGCAAAGCGTGGAGCTGATGGATGGAACCGTGTTCGACAACGTGTCGCGGTTCAATCCAGAGGCGACCGAAGAGCAGGTGTGGCGGGCCATTGATCTGGCCGGCGCGCGCGACTTGGTCACCGGCATGCCCGAGGGGTTGTTTACCCCGGTCGGCGACAGCGGCAGTTTCCTTTCCGGCGGTCAAAAACAGCGTATCGGCCTGGCGCGGGCGTTGTTTGGCGACGTCAAGCTCGTGGTTCTGGACGAGCCGAACGCCAATCTCGATGACAGCGGCGAAAAAGCGCTGAGCGAGGCGTTGTTGCGCCTTAAAGAGCAAGGCACCACGGTCGTGGTGATTTTGCATCGCCCAAACGTTCTATCGGTTGTCGACTACATTATGGTGATGCGCGATGGCGGCATTCAAAAATTCGCTCCGCGCGACGAAATGTTGCCGCTAATCGGCGCCATTTCCCAGCACGTGGGCGAGGTCGCCAAGCCGGTTAAAAAAGTCGCCTCCGCCGAAGAACCACAGCGTTTAGACGCGACCTCCTAACGTCGAAGACCGGTACCGGCGGCGCCAGGCCAGCGCCGGGGCGTTACCCAGGCGATACGGGGCGGTATCGGTGCGCGCGCCCATGTGATCGTCGGCCCGGCGCGTAGGTGGCCGAACCCGGTTGGTGTTAGAATACCGAAACTGCGCTTATGGCGACCGCGACGATCTGCGCGGCGCGGCGCTGTTCATTGCTGAAGGGGGCGGGAAATGCGGGTTGGATTTATCGGGCTTGGGACGATGGGCGCCGGCATGGCGGCTAATTTGGCGAAGGCCGGCAACGAGTTGGTGGTTCATGATATGCGGCGGGAGTCGGCCGAGCCGTTCCTGTCCAATCGGGCGATTTGGGCCGATAGTCCAAAGGCCTTGGCGGAACAGGTGGATGTGGTGTTCCTGTCGCTGCCCGGACCGCCGGAGGTCCAGGCCGTGGCGACCGGCGCCGATGGGCTTATTGCAGGATTGCGGCCGGGTGGGGCGGTGTTTGATCTGTCGACCAATTCGCCGACGACGGTCCGCGCCCTGCACGCGGTTTTCGCCGAACAGGGCTTTGAATTCCTCGATGCGCCGGTAAGCGGCGGGCCGGCGGGCGCACAATCCGGCAAGCTGGCGCTGTGGGTTGGCGGCGAGAAGGCTTTATTCGACAAATATAAGGCGCAGTTGGACGCGATGGGCGATCAGGCGCTGTATATCGGCGCGATCGGGGCCGGGTCGGTGGCCAAACTGGTGCATAACTGCGCCGGCTATACGGTCCAGACGGCGCTTGGCGAAGTTTTCACCATGGGGGTCAAGGCCGGGGTCGATCCTTTGGATCTTTGGGAAGCGGTTCGCCAAGGCGTGTTGGGCCGGCGCAGAACCTTCGACGGCTTGATCAGCCAATTCCTGCCTGGGAAATATGACCCGCCGGCCTTCGCCCTCAGGTTGGCGCATAAAGACGTCTCGCTGGCGACGGCGCTTGGCCGCGAGATGGGGGTGCCGATGCGGATCGCCAATCTGACACTGGAAGAAATGACCGAGGCGCTTAACCGCGGCTGGGGTGGTTCGGACTCACGCAGCTCGATGAAATTGCAGCTGGAGCGCTCCGGCGTCGAGATCGCGGTTGACCCGGACCGATTGAAAGCCGCGTTGGAGCGTGATCCGCCGATCTAACGCTTTGCCGGCGCCCGGCGCTATTTGACCGCCCAAGCGCGTTGCAGCGCTATTTAACCGCCCAAGCGCGTTGCAGCGCCGGGCGGGCCTGCAACCGGTCGATATAAGCCGAAACATTCGGTTTATCCGAAATATCGCCGCCAAGCCGCGCCGAGACGATGCAGGCGTGTCCGGTCATGATATCGGCGCCGGAAAATTCCCCGATCAGATAGTCGCGGCCTTCCAACCCACGCTCGACCGCGCCCAGCATCCGGCTCAGCAGTTTGGTCGCCCGATCGACATTGGTCTGATTGCGCCGTTCCTCCGGCAGGAAGAGGGTTTCAACGACGATAATATTGACCGGCGGCATCAACATGCCCTCGGCGTAGTGCAGCCATTGCAGGTAATCGGGGAAAGTCGGCGCCTCAACCGTCGGCTGGAATCGCCCCTCGCCATATTTCGCCAGGATATACTGCACGATGGCGCCGGACTCGAAGATCGTCACATCGCCGTCGGTGACAGCCGGCACCCGCCCCATGGGGTGAACCTTGAGATATTCCGGGGTTCGCATCTTCGGGTCGCCGAGCGGAAAGATCTCCAAGTCATAGGGCAGGCCCAATTCCTCGAACAGCCAGATGGCGCGCACGGATCGACTATTCGGGGCGTGATAGATCTTCATCGTCGTTTCCTCGCTGGCTCGCGATCGCCGGATCACCTCGTCAGGCGGTTGATCCTAGCAAGGCGCGGACCGAACGAAAACAGCAGGCGGAAACGAAAGAGAGCGGAAACAAAAGAGAACGGAAACAAAAGAGAGCGGAAACGAAAACAGGGGCCTGGGCATAAAACCCAAACCCCTGTTCTATTGGCTCCCCTTTGTGGAAGCCTTTAGAACCATGTGCGTTGCGCCTGAGCCCGATTTCAGG
>JAQBUJ010000392.1 GCA_027623845.1 Pseudomonadota bacterium | reverse complement strand
CACCCGTCGTCCTGGCGAACGGCAGGACCCACGCCTGAGAACGTGCAATGGGGCGGTTGGGCGAGGAATAGGCGCGATACGGCGTCATTTACCAGAATTTTCAGCCATTCATGCGGTCGGTAATCCTCAGGCTTCGGCCCTAAGGCCTGCCCTCACGTAAGTGGGGGTCGCCAGGGCGACGGGTGTAATTCCGGCACGCCGCGTTCGGAAGGTCTCCGCCGTATCGAAGATCCGCAACCCTGGACAGCCCTTGGCGTAGGCCGGGAGTCATTCCACCCGGCGATTCGCGGCTTTGACGCGGTGATTGGGGTGGGCGAAAAGCGGCTAACCGATTCACCCGTAAGGCACATCCAAGCCGCTATAGTCTAAGATCGCTCAATGGGTTAGGTATCGAACACCCCTGGGAACGGATTCCCGATGCCGGTCATCAGCCGTCTTAGCATGCAACCCAATCTGCGCCAGATCTATGATCTGTGGGCGAAGATGAAAGGCGCCGGGACCTTGCCGCTGCTGGCCAAGATGCCGACCGAGAGGCTGCGCGAGTGGCTGCCCAATCTGGCGATCATCGCGGTGCGCCAGGACAATGATTATATCTATCGCTATTACGGACAGACCTTCGTCGAGGCTTTTGGCGTCGACATGACCGGCCTCAATCTCGACTCCCTGCCGCATTCCCAGCGCACGATCCTGGAGCAGGAATACGACTATGTCCGCACCCGCTCCAAGCCTAGTTGGCGGATTTATAGCGGTGAGTTTTTCGGTGCGATCACGACCTATGAGCGGTTGATCCTGCCTTTCGCCAAGAGCGGCGGGACGGTGAGCACGCTAATGGTCGCGGCCTATGAAGTGAAGAACGACGGCTTGTTCGACATTCATTGAGCCTGTTGGCTACTGGTTAGCGCGACCATTCAGCACCGCCGAACCGGCTTTCCCATAAGGCTTTACCCACCGATCCGAGCGCCCTAAGCTCGCGTCCTCTGCATTTGTCTTTGTTCTTGCCTCTGGCCCTTGCCTTTGGCCAACCGCCTCCGGCCCCGGTCGCCGATGGAGACCCTTGATGACCACCGATCCTGCGCTGTTCTCGGCCACCGAATTGCTGCATGCCTATGCCCGAAAAACCCTCTCACCGGTGGAGGCGACCAAGGCGGTGTTGGCCCGGATAGACAAATATAACGGAACCTTCAACGCCTTTCGGCTGGTCGATGAAGCCCGTGCGCTCGAGGCGGCGCGTGCCTCCGAGGCGCGCTGGGTCAAGGGAGCGCCGGCTGGTCTGGTCGACGGGGTGCCGACGACGATCAAGGATCTGGTGGCGACCAAGGGCTGGTCGACCCGGCGCGGCTCGCTGACCTCCAGCGAGGACGGGCCTTGGGATGAGGACCACCCGTTGGTTGGCAAGCTTCGGGCCCATGGCGCGGTGTTGCTGGGCAAGACCACGACCCCTGAATTCGGTTGGAAAGGGGTAACCGACAGCCCGCTGACTGGGATCACCCGCAATCCCTGGGACCCAAGCAAAACGCCCGGCGGTTCCTCCGGCGGCGCGGCGGCGGCGGCGGCGGCCTGCATGGGCGCGCTGCATCACGGCTCCGACGGCGGTGGATCGATCCGCATGCCCGCCGGCTATACCGGGATCTACGGCATCAAGCCGACCTTCGGGCGGGTGCCGACCTGGCCGGCCAGCGGCTTTGGCAGCCTGTCGCATCAAGGCCCGATGACCCGAACCGTCGCCGATGCGGCGCTGATGCTGACGGTGATGGCCGAGCCGGACCCGAAGGATTGGTATGCATTGCCGGCCACGGGAGAGGACTGGCGCGGCAGCCTCGGCACGTCGGTCAAGGGATGGCGGATCGCCTTTAGCCCGGATCTCGGCCACGCCAAGGTCGATCCGGAAATCGCCGCCCTGGTAAAGGCGGCCGCCGACACCTTCACCGCGCTCGGCGCCCATGTGGAGGAAGTAGACCCCGGCCTCGGCGACCAGCACGACCTGTTTCGGACCTTCTGGTATACCGGCGCGGCGCGTCTGCAACGCACGATGACCGAGGAACAACTGGCGGTGCTGGAACCGGGCTTCCGGCAGGTTGGCCTTGAGGGCGCCGAGATCACCTTGAACGACTATCTCGACGCCAATGCCGAGCGTGAGGCCGCCGGCACCAAGCTTAACCAATTTCTTGATCGTTATGATCTGCTGCTGACCCCGACCTTGCCAATCACCGCTTTCGAGGCCGGCGAGGAAGTGCCGGTGGGTTCGGGCATGGATCGCTGGACCCGCTGGACGCCGTTTTCCTATCCGTTCAACCTCGGGCGGCACCCGGCGGCAACCATTCCCTGCGGCTTATGTTCGAACGGACTGCCGGCTGGATTACAGATCGTCGGGCCGATGAACCGAGACGACAAGGTTCTGGCGGCCAGTCGCGCCTATGAGACCGTGCGACCGATCGCCCTGCCAAATTTGGCGTAGGGCGCATTGGCGAGGACGGTCGCGGTTTAATGCAGCGCTGTTCCCTCGACGGTGATCCGATGCATCAGGCGGCGCTGCCCCTGATAATCGTTTACCGCCAGATGCCAGGTCGCCCGATTGTCCCAAAAGGCGATCGAGCCGGCTTGCCACTGAAACCGGCAGGTGAACGACGGCTGGCTGGCATGGGCATAGAGATAATCCAGCAATGGCTTTGACTCGGCGTCGGTCCAGCCTTCGAAACCCAGGGTGAAGCCGGGATTGACATAGAGCGATTTGCGGCCGGAAAGCGGGTGGGTGATCACCACCGGATGCACCGCGTCCTGGTTCGCCAGTTCCGGGTTCTTGATCCGCCCGACCGTGTCGTCCTTGCGCTCGGCCCGGGCGGGACCAAAGACATGCCGGCTGGAATGGCGCGCGCGCAGGCCGTTCAAGGTCTGCTTCAACCCATCGGAAAGGGTCTCGTAAGCCGCATACATGCTGGCGAACATCGTGTCGCCGCCGCTCTGCGGGACCTCATGGGCATAGAGGATCGAGCCCATCGCCGGTTCGATGTCGTAGGTATGGTCGGTGTGCCAGCCACCGCCGATGTTTCTTTTCTGATCCGGCTCCTTAAGCACCAATGCGATCTTCGGATGGCCTTCGACAGGGGTGAAGAACCGGTTGATGTTGATCGGCGCCCAGCGTTCGGCAAAGGCGATGTGCTGTTCCGGGGTCAGCTTTTGGTCCCGAAAGAAGATCACGCCGTTGTCGCGGAACACCTCGCGGATCTCGGCGAATTGCCGATCCGGCAAGTCCGAGGAGAGATCGACGCCATGGATCTCGGCGCCAAGCGCGCCGCCGACGGGACGAACCTCGATTGTTTCATAGGGGCTGGTCATTGTAGCGGGCCTCGCGATGGCTGTGGCGATCGTCTAGTTTTACGCAGCCCCGACGGTTCCGGCAAGATCCGCCGGAGCGCGATCGGTTGGGCCGGGATCGCCAAGCGATGCAGACTCCGATGCGATCGCGATCGGGACTCGCCTTCTAAGCTCTCGCCATCCCGGTCTATCGCGGCGGTTGCGCAGGTTTTATCCATCGATATTGAACGGCGAGGCAGGGTCATCGAACTCAAATAATTCGACCAACACATCGTCCGGCGCCGTGACCATCACATAGCGCCATTCGCCATGCTCGCGCAGCCCGTTCGGCGAGGTTACGCCGGCAGCCGAGAGCCGCTGCCAGACCGCCCTTAAATCGGCCACCCGAACCCCCAGGTGATGGATCGAACCACGCCCTTGTCCTTTGGCGGCTTGGTCATAGATGTTGATCCACCCACTACCGACCCCGATCGATACATTGCGCGCGCCGGCGAGGTTTCCATCGAACAGCACGCGGGCGCCCAGATGACGCTCCCACCAATCCAGGGTGCGCGCCATATCGCTGGCGAAAATATGAACGTGATGCAGTTCCACGACCCGAGTCCTTTAAGGTTGTATTGTTGGCTTGCGATCTAGCGGTTGGCAATTTAACGGTTTGCGGAACAATGTCATTCCCCCATGACGTGGGGGCCGGTTATCCGGTTCGGGTCGATTTCAGGAGTTTCTCGCATGTCCTTGTTTGATTTGAGCGGTCGGGTCGCGGCGGTAACCGGCGGCAACGGTGGCATTGGCCTTGGCATGGCCGAGGGTATGGCGGCGGCCGGGGCCTCGATCCTGGTGGTCGGTCGTAATGAGACGAAAAACGCCGACGCCGTCGGGAAACTGCGCGGCCTCGGCGTCAAGG
>JAQBUJ010000391.1 GCA_027623845.1 Pseudomonadota bacterium | reverse complement strand
CGAGCTGTTGCGCCAGGGTCGCGGTGCGGTCCTTGGCCGACGCAAACACCGCATGGTCGAGTTCGCCGTCCGTGGCGCCTCGCTCCTGCGCCATCTTGCGCCATTGCTCGACATAAAGGTCTTCCAAGGCGTCGGTGGCGCCCCGAGCCTGGACGATGGTAAGCATTCGGCCACCCCGGCGCAGGGCGGCATAGACCGCCGAAAGCAATGTCCGCCTGGACTTGCTCTCCATAAAATTCACATCCAGTTCCAGGATGATCGTGTCATAGGGGCCATCCAGATTGAGCCGAACATACTCGCAAAGCTCATAGCTCGTCTGGCCGGCGAAACGGCTCAATCGGTCCTCGGCGGCATCGAGATGCGACTGCTCGGCATGCACCAAGTGGGCTTGGGCGCCGTCGATTTTCTCCAAAATGCGCTCAACCAGAAGGCCGGTTCCGGTGCCAATATCCAAAACCCGGTAGGGCTCAGCGACGCGCGGCTCTGGCAAAAGACGGATGATCGCCTCATGCAGATCGAGCAGATGCGGCACCACACGCTGCATTCTGTGGGACATTGTATTGAAATCTTGATTTTGATCGCTGTCGGCGAAACTCATCGCGCACCCCGTCAGCGACAGTCGAACACCATGGCCGCAGCGATGCAAGAGCGACGATTTTTCAGTCTATCATTCAGGCGCAGACATTATATCCGCCGTCATACCGCCCCCCGTTTTCACCAGGGCAGGCGCAGGGCGGGGTCTATGCCGCCGGCGGCGGCTACGGGATGCATGGGTCGCATGATCGCCGCACCCTCGATTGGACCAGCGCCGGCGGCATGGGTCCCGGCCTGCGCCGGGAAGACGGATGTGGGGAAGAGCGGATGAACCGCACCCGCGCCCGCGCACCTTAAGTGAACAGGCGTTCGCCGGTCATGCCTTTGTAGAGATGCGCCACCTGTTCGCCATAACCGTTATAGAGCTGGGTCGGGACCCGTCCGCCGCTTAGGGTTCGCTCGGTCGCCTGGCTCCAACGGGCATGCGCGACCTGGGGATTGACGTTGGCCCAGAAGCCGTATTCCGTCCCCTGAATCTCTTCCCAGAACGACACCGGCCGCTTGTCGGTGAAGGTGAAGCGAACGATGGACTTGATTGATTTAAAACCATATTTCCATGGCACGGCGAGACGCAACGGGGCGCCCATCTGGCGCGGTACCGGCTTGCCGTAGACGCCGGTCACCATGAAAGCCAACTCGTTGGTGGCTTCCTCCATTGTCAGGCCTTCCACATAGGGCCAGGGGTACCAATGTTGTTTCTGGCCGGGCGCGTTATCCGGGTCCATGAAGGTCTGCATGGTGAGATATTTGGCCGATGATAGCGGCTTGGCCAGCTCGACCAGCTTGGAAAGCTGAAACCCGCTCCACGGCACGACCATCGACCAGGCCTCGACACAGCGATGGCGATAGACCCGTTCCTCCAGCGGCATCTGACGAATCAGATCGTCGATGCCGATGGTGATCGGTTTTTCGACCATGCCGTCCAGGGTGACCGTCCAGGGCCGGATGCTCAGCGCCTGGGCGGCGCGGGAAATGCTTTTGTGGGAGCCGAATTCGTAGAAATTATTGTAGACGGTCGAGTCGGCCTCGTCGGTGATCGCCCGGCTGACCTTGTAGCGCGGGTTCCGTTCGACCGGATACAGATCGGTCGTTGGATCCGGCGGCGCAGCGGCGATCTGGACAGCGCTATTCGCCGTCGCCTCGTCCCAGCAGCCGGCCAGTGAGCCGCTGGCCAGCAACAGCGGTCCGGCCGCCAGGCCCTTGATCAAGGAACGTCGGTTGATGAATGTCGATTCCGGCGTTATATCGCGCTCGGCGACTTCCCAGCCGCGCTTGCGTTTGAATAGCATCGTTACTCCCTCCTTGGCGCACTTCCGGATCCAGAATTCGGGTGTTTTGCGTCAAAGCGCAAATCAACTGGCCGTGAGCAGGCTCCACGGATTGGGCGTCAACAGCGCCGCCGCCGGTTCGCCGGGGCTATTTCGACGTCTTGGCCTTTTTCTCCTCCGGCCGCTCATAGCCTTCGGGAAGGTGCTTGTTCAGATAATCGTCGACCACTTTCACCAGTTCGTCGATCTGGCCGGTGAAAAAATGGTTGGCGCCGGGGATCAGGGTGTAGTCGATGACGATACCCTTCTGGGCCGACAGTTTTTCAACCAGCTTCTTGACCGATTCCGGCGGCACTAATTGATCGGCGTCGCCCTGGACCATCAGGCCCGAGGCCGGGCAGGGGGCGAGGAAGGTGAAGTCGAGGGTATTGGCCGGCGGTGCGACCGACAAAAAGCCGCTGATTTCCGGCCGGCGCATCAGCAATTGCATGCCGATCCAGGCGCCAAAGGAAAACCCGCCAACCCAGCAGAACGGCGCGTTTGGATTATAGGATTGCAGCCAATCGAGCGCCGAGGCCGCATCGCTCAATTCGCCTTCGCCCTTGTCGTGGACGCCTTGGGAACGGCCGACGCCGCGAAAGTTGAACCGCAGGGTCGAAAACCCGCGGGCGACAAAACGTTGATACAGCGAATACACCACCTTGTTGTTCATCGTCCCGCCATGCTCTGGATGCGGGTGCAGCATCAGCGCCAGCGGCGCAGTCGGCGACTTGCCGTGCATGTAGCGGCCTTCGAGACGCCCCTCGGGGCCGTTGATGATCACTTCGGGCATATAGCATCCTTCCTAGACGGGCGTGCCAGCGGGCAGTATCGAGCAGCAGTATCGGGCGGCAGTATGTAGCGGCGAAATCGCGGCGGCGGTCGGGTGGATTGTCCCGGCAAGCGTCCGTCGGTAGACTCCAGTGCCAACTGGAGCGTCTATATCCCTTTGTTGCTCGTGCATTTCAAGCTTTGGCGTACAAAAGGCGGAAAATTGGACTTTGGGACGGCAAGAAATCCGCCGGCTGGCTGGATTTGGGTGAGACCGGACAGGAACAATCGGCGATGAACGAGAACGGCGGCGACCGGCCAGAGGCCTCTGTGGACGATCCAGGGTCTGTGGACGATCCAGGGGTTTACGCGGATTACAACGCCACCGCGCCGCTGCGCCCGGAGGCCCGCTCGGCGATGCTTGAGGCGCTTGGCCAGCCGGGCAACCCTTCCTCGGTGCATCGCCGTGGCCGGACGGCGCGAGCGCGGCTGGAACGGGCCCGCCGGCAGGTCGCCGACTTTATCGGCGCCGAGGCGGAGCAGGTGATCTTCACCAGCGGCGGCACCGAGGCCGATCTTCTGGCGCTTTGTGGCGCCGGTCGCAAGCGGGTTCTGGTCTCGGCCATAGAGCATGACGCGGTGCTGGCGGCGGTTGACGATGCGGAGCGGATCCCGGTGCGGGCCGATGGTCTGGTCGATCTGACGGCTTTGGCGGCGCTGCTCGACGCCTCGACTGAGCCGGCCTTGGTGTCGGTCATGTGGGCGAATAACGAAACCGGCGTGGTGCAACCGATCGCCGAGGTGGTCGGTCTGGCCAAGCAACAGGGCGCGTTGGTGCATAGCGACGCGGTACAGGCGGCCGGCAAGGTGGCGCTGAATTTCGCCGATAGCGGCCTCGATATGATGTCGATATCGGCGCACAAGATCGGCGGCCCGCCCGGCGTCGGCGCTTTGCTGGTGCGCGGCGGTCTGGCGCTCAGGCCGATGATCACCGGCGGCGGCCAGGAGCGGGGCCGGCGCTCGGGCACCGAAAACCTGCCGGGGATCGTCGGCTTTGGCGCGGCGGCTGAGGTCGCGTCCGCTGGCCTTGCGATCGGATCGGCGGGCCGGTTACGCGACCTTTTCGAGAGCCGGGTGCTGGCCGCGGCGCCGGGCGCGCGGATCCTTGGCCGGGCCGGTCCCAGGTTGGCCAATACCAGTTGTATCGTCATGCCCGGCATGCCAGCGGAAACCCAGGTGATGGCCCTGGACCTGGAGGGGATCGCGGTTAGTGCCGGATCGGCCTGCTCCTCGGGCAAGGTGAAACGCAGTCACGTGATCGAGGCGATGGAGCCGGGCGGGCCCGCGGCGGCCACCGCCATCCGCATCAGCTTTGGCTGGCTCAATGGCGAGGCCGATGTGGACCGGCTTGTCGAGGCCTGGCTCAAGTTGTACAAGCGCGCCGGCGGTCAGGACTGATTTTTGATCGCGGTTCGGTTTAAACGTCCCGGAGAGAGCGCATGCCCCGGATGACCTTTATCACCCGCGATGGCGCGGCCCGGCAGGTC
>JAQBUJ010000390.1 GCA_027623845.1 Pseudomonadota bacterium | reverse complement strand
GTGACGATTAAATAGCAACGCCGATGGCAAATAGCGACGCCGGTGGACCAAAGACGAAGAAATGCCGCCTCGGGCGATTGTCCGAGGCGGCATAACGTCAGAGGCTTAAGAAACGCCAGCTTATTTGGCGTCGGCGGCCACTTGCATTTTGATGATCTTATCCGGGTTTGCCGGCGGTTCGCCTTTGGCGATCAAATCGACAAACTCCATGCCGGCGCTGACCACCCCCCAAACGGTGTATTGGTTGTTCAGGAACTGGGCGTCGCCAAGGCAGATGAAGAACTGGCTGTCACCGCTATTGGGGTCCTGCGAGCGGGCCATGCCGACGGTGCCACGCACGAAGGGCGCGCTGGAAAACTCGGCCCGCATCTTGCTGCCTGAGCCCCCCATGCCGGTGCCGGTCGGATCACCGGTCTGGGCCATGAAGCCATCGATCACCCGGTGGAAGACGATCCCGTCATAGAACCCCTCGCGGGTCAGTTCCTTGATCCGCTCCACATGTCCGGGCGCCACGTCCGGGCGCAGGTCGATTACGACGCGACCGTCCTTCAGGTCAAGATAGAGCTGATTCTCGAGGTCTTGCGCCTCGGCGTTACTGGCTGTCATGAGAAAAAACAAGGCTCCGAGCAGTGATAAAAGACGACGCATGAACCTCTCCTGGGGTTTGTCATAGCGTTCATCGCCACCATACAGGCCGCGCTTCACCGTGCAAGCGCGAACAAGGCGTCGATATCCAAATGGGTTTCCAGATGGTTGGCCAAATTGTCTAAAACCCGTTCGACCTCAAGCTCATAACCAACTGGCTCGGCGCCGGTCCGGCCCAGCGCCGCGAGGAATTGGCGGCGATAGCCATCGGCGGCAAAGACACCATGGACATAACAGCCGGCAACAAGACCATCGCCGGAGCCGGCGCCATCCGGCCGCACCCCGCCGTCCGCGGCGTCGATATTCAGCATCGGGCGGGCGCAATCCGGGCCTTGGGTCTGGCCGATATGGATCTCGTACCCCTTTACAGTCACATCATCATCATTATCGGTGGCGGCTCGCCCGGTGACCCGGCTTAAGGTTTTTCCGGCGCTCAACACCGTCTCGATATCCAAAAGCCCGAGTCCCTCGACGGTGCCCGCCGGTCCCTCGATCCCATCGGGATCGCTGATCCGCCGGCCCAGCATCTGATAACCGCCGCAAAGGCCGAGCACCCGCCCGCCGCGACGCCGATGCGCCTGGATGTCGATGTCCCAGCCCTGGGCCCGCAAGAACGCCAGATCGCCGATCGTCGATTTACTGCCCAGCAACAAGACCAGATCGGCATCCCCCGGGATTGGCTGACCGGGCGGGATCATCAACACACTGACCGCCGCTTCCAGACGCAGCGGGTCGAGATCGTCGAAATTGGCGATCCGCGAGAGCATCGGCACGGCGATGCGCACGCCTTCCGGAACCTGGCGGGTCATCCGTTGCAAGCCGACGGCATCTTCGGCTGGCAGCCGGTTGGCCTCGGCGAACCAGGGGACCACACCGAAACTTGCCCATCCGGTGCGCCGGACGATCTCCTCGAGGCCATTTTCGAAGAGCGATACGTCGCCGCGAAACTTGTTGACGATGAAGCCGGCGACCCGGCCGCCATCCGCTTCGGTCATGACCGTCTTGGTGCCGACCAGACTGGCGATTACCCCGCCGCGATCGATATCCCCGACCAGGACGACCGGTACGTCGGCGGCGACGGCAAAACCCATATTGGCGATGTCGCCGGCGCGCAGATTGATTTCCGCCGGACTGCCGGCGCCCTCGACGATCACCAGATCCGCTTCGGCCCTGAGCCGTGAGAAACTGTCGAGAACCGCGGCCAGCAACTCGGCCTTCATCGTCTGAAAGGCCTTGGCCTTGGCGTGGCCGCGCATCCGGCCCTGGACGATGACTTGGGCGCCGGTCTCGGTTTCCGGTTTCAGCAGCACCGGGTTCATGTGAACCGTCGGCTCGACCCCGGCGGCCCGCGCCTGCAGCGCCTGGGCCCGGCCGATCTCGCCGCCATCAACGGTGACCGCGGCGTTATTCGACATGTTCTGTGGTTTGAAGGGCCGCACCTTCAGACCGCGCCGCGCCGCCGCCCGGCAAAGCCCGGCGACCAGCAGCGATTTGCCAACGTCGGAGCCGGTGCCCTGCAGCATCAGAGCCGATCCGCTCATCGGTTTAAGCGGGCTGTCGGTTGGATCAGAGGAGCGTTGGCGCTCACCATTTCTCGATCCAGGGCCGCAAATCCGTCTCAAAGCTCCAAGCGTTCCGGGGTTGCATGTGGAACGACCAATAGGTCTCGGCAATGGCGTCGGGATCAAGAATGCCGTCCTCTTCCTTCAAGGCGTAGCGATCCGGAAACATCTCCTTGATCCACATGGTGTCGATGGCCCCGTCGATCACCACATGGCCGACATGGATACCTTCCGGGGCCAGCTCGCGGGCCATTGACTGGGCCAAGGCCCTGAGCCCGTGCTTGCCGGCGGAGAAAGCCGAATAACCGGCGCCGCCGCGCACGCTGGCGGTGGCGCCGGTGAACATGATGGTGCCGCGGCCCCGTTTGCGCATCGGGTTGGAAACCTCGCGACCCATCAGGAAGCCGCCAAAGCAGCACATTTCCCAGACCTTGAAGAACACCCGCGCCGTCGTATCGGCGATGCCAAAGCGGACATTGCCGCCGATGTTGTAAACCGCAACCTCGATCGGCCCGATCTCGTTCTCGATCTTTTCAATGAACGGGATCACCTGCTCCTCGCGGCGGGCGTCGACGCCGAAGGGATGAGCGATCCCCCCCTCGGCCCGGATCGCCTCGACCAGCGGCTCCAGCTTGTCGGCGTTGCGCCGGGTGATCACCGCCTCGTAGCCTTCGCGGGCGAAACGCTTAGCAATCGCCCCGCCCGTGGCGTCGCCGGCGCCGACAACCAGAACCACGCCCTTGCTCATGGTGTTTTTCCTCTGTCAATGAAAGCCGCCACACCCATATCCCCGGCTTGCGCCAGAGACTCGATGTCTTCGCAGATCCGGGCCGCTATCCAGCCGGGCCGCAATCTCCGTGATCTAAATTCGTCTGAGCGATCTAATCCGCGTCGAAAACCGCGACGACCCGCGTCTCGATGCTGCGCCGGGGCGGTGCATCGTCGCCGACCAGGGGGTTGTCGAACGAGGTGTGCGGGCAATAGACGACATGGTCCGGCCGCTGGTCCATCTGCTTTAGGACGATCACCTCCTCGGTGGTCATCTCCGGGAAATAGCACCAGCGATGGTCCGGGCTATAGACCGGCGCCGCCACCAGACTGTCCCGGTTGCGACCGGTATAGTAATAGTCGATCACATCCTCACGCGGCAGCGTCCCGGCGTCGATGAAGGCCAGCGGGTTGTTGATCGCCGGATTGTCAAACGGCTGCCAGGTATTGAACCAGGCGAATTTCTGCCCTTCGGTGGGCTCAATCCCATGATCGCGCAGCACGGTCCGGGACATTTTTTCGATCCGCCGGACGTTATAGTCGCAATGCACGAAGCGGGCGTAGCCGTCGTTGAAATCGACCGGTGTCTCGGTGCGCACCAGGTGACTGTAGTGATAGGCGGCGCTGGCGCCGGTCAGCCGGCAGATCAGATCGCGCATCTCCGGCAGATAGTCCCGTTTGATCGCCGCGTCGTCGCGAAAATCGGTGCAGGCGGTTTTGTTGCCGGTCAGCGTGAAGCCGGTCTTGTCGAGGCCGATTTCCCCGACTGCGATCCGCGGGCGGGCGTCATGGATTTCGACATTCTGATAGGCCGTGTTCGCCCGCCGCGATTCCTTCGAGCCGATTCGCGGGCTCTGCGGGTTTCCGCGCCATTCGGCATTGATGTAGCGGACCTTGGCGGGGACGCTGGCCGTGGTAAGGACGGCGGCGGCGGCTGGCATGTCGGCTCTCCAACTCTGGCGATGGTCTGGGGATTATGCGGGGGCTGGCCCGGAGTGACAAGGTTGCCGCAGGGGCGCGCCGGATTGCGGCGGCGATCCATCATCGACGCGCTCGGCGCTTGCCACGGCCCGTCACCCCGGTAGAGTCCCCCCGAGATCCGAGATCCCGTCATCCGATCATCAAGCCAGCTGGACATCGCCCCATGGCCGATACCGACCCGACATCCCCCGCGATCCCGAACCGTTCGCACTTCTACCTGGTCGATGGTTCCGGTTTCATCTTCCGCGCCTTTCATGCCTTGCCG